>JAYSSX010000065.1:0-2533 GCA_043720315.1 Pseudobdellovibrionaceae bacterium
CGTTTAGCAAAAGTCTCATTGCATACCAAAGCGGCTGCAGCTCCGTCGGACTTAACAAAACCATTTCGATTTTTGTCAAAGGGCCGAGACGCCGCTTGAGGATCTAACGAGTTATTACTGAGGACTCCTAAACCATTTAAAAAAAGCAAATTGTAGTAGTCAACCAAGTCAATCGTCACAACCAGACAGGATTCCCACATTCCTAACTTAATTCCTTGGTGGGCAAAACCCAATACGCAGTTTCCGCTGGTGCAAGAATTATCAATGTGAACTATGTGCTCTCTATCAAATTGAATCCCTTTAGATTTAAGTTCTTCCCAAAAAAACTGCCCCAATCGACTTTCAAATCGAGTTTCATAGCTTTCTTTGTATTCCTTTTCAATATCACTTAAAGCAATATATCGAACCAAACAAAAAATTCTATCCAATCGGTCTATTTTGTCTAAATTAGGAATATCTTCAAATAGTTTTCGAATTGCAAAAATGCTTTTAAGAGAGTCATTTGATTTAGTCAATCCAAGACCCTCCCAATTAACTTGGCCACAATATTTAATTGGAAAATCATCTTCGACCAAATTTCGATCAATTGATTTAATTGTAGACTTATTTTCTAAAATACTTTGAATATTAATATCCAAGCCCAAACCAAAGGGGGTTAGTACTGTTCTGTCGTAAATAAAAGAGCGATCATTCTTCAAATTTAAGCCCCAAATAATTATCCTTGCGCAGACATTCTAAGTAACCAAAATACTGACTCTTTGGCTCTTCAAAAGTTTCAATACTTTGATTTTCTTTAGTCAATAGTTGGGCGGACACTGCCTCTACGTTAACGATGTCGTATGGCGAAGTTTTGCTGTAATTAGTGAATGTAAAACGACCTCTTAAAATATGAAACTGTTCCTCAAAAATATTTGCACAAATAACTACAGCCAAATCGATGATACCTAAATTTAAATCCATTTTTGCCTTCTCATAGGCTGAATAGGATGAAGAGGCCATTTCGATGAAGGCATTGGTAGGTCCGCGAATTCCGTAATGAATGGAAATATGTGCCGGTGTCATTCCAGAATTGTATTTTAAGCTGTGTAAAGGGCGGTAATTGAACCGAACCGCTTTGTACCTAGACAGACCCTCTTTGTTTCTAGCAACAAAGACTTCCCAGGGAGTTACGTATCCTCTCCCTCCAAAATATATTCCAACCCGGTTAGAGTCTACATCAAGTAAGGCCTCTTTTAAATTCAATTCTTCTAACATTTCAAAAATCCATAAGACTTGTCGGCTGTAATTTCGAATCAAATTGTCTGATAATTTAGGTTTACAAGTTATTAAAGAATCATCAAGCACGGACAATTTAATTTTTGAATAATCGGTAACGTTTAGAGAGGTCGGAAGATATTCGTCGGCAGTTTTTTGCAAACTTCCTTTTCTAAAAGATCTATATTTTATAATCAAAATGTGCACTTTCCGTAATGAAAAATATTTTCACTTATGGCTATTGTTTAATCAATGGATTTGATAAGAATGCCCGCGTTTGACCAACCGAATCCAAAACCCATTTTAAGAGCGATTCGTATCTTAGCATCTCGTGCATTATTAGGCACATAATCCAAATCGCAGTCTTTATCCGGCTCACCAAAATTTATGGTAGGGCAAATTTTTCCTTTTTTCATCATTAAGACAGTAGAAACTAACTCAAGTCCTACGGCCCCTGTATTGAGATGTCCAAATTGCGGTTTGCCAACGCTAATCGGGATCTCGTAGGCCTGCCTTCCGAAAAAATCTTTGTATACTTTAGTTTCTAAAAGGTCATTCAGTTGCGACGCACTTCCATAGCCATTGATGTAGTTAATTTGATTGCGTTTAACCTTTGATTTGTAAAACAAAGACTCAAGCATTCCCGCACTCGAACTTTTTACCTCAGACATCTTAATCAGATTTTCACCTTCAGAACTTTGCGCACATCCCAATATTTCAACCCAAGGTTGAATATTTCTGCTGTTAGCTGAGTCTTCGCTTTCAATCAGCAAAAGGACAGAACCTTCTCCCTTTATAAATCCAGAACGGTCCCTTGAAAATGGCGAAGATACTTGTTTACCATTTACAATTCTTCTAGAAAGAAGCCCCATTTCTAAGTAAGGACTAAGAACCCACTCTCGACTTCGCGCCTCGTGAATAAACACCAGAACCCTTGTCCAGACACCCATTTTTATTCGGTTGAAGGCAATTTCAATTGCTGAGGCTCCTGAAACGCATGCATTTGCCAGTCCAATTATAGAATTTTGCTTGTTTAGGTGAATTTCTTTTTCTTGTAAAATCCTATTAATATTTTCTTCAAAAGTTTCTGTTTCTGTGAAACTTTCCTTAACGTTGGCGCTAAAATCCGTCACTTTACGACCAAACTGACCGCTGCTCCACAATAGGCTATCAACTTCTAAGTTGTTAAATTTTCGATGGGTCAGTCTATCCAACATATATTTGAAGCTGATTTCAACTTCCGAACGCAAAAGTAGTTCTTTACAATCTGGAAAAATAG
>JAYSSX010000066.1:0-1857 GCA_043720315.1 Pseudobdellovibrionaceae bacterium
AGAAATTCCGCCTGATCAACGTAAAGTCAATAATTGGCCCATTTTAGATCTGGGTGTGCAGCCTTCGATTGAATTAGACCGATGGACACTGGCCGTTTCGGGTTGTTGTTCCAATCCAAAAAAGTTTTCTTTTGCCGAGCTTAGTAAAATTGGAATCGTCGAAGACACTTCAGACTTTCATTGTGTGACCGGCTGGAGTCGCCTGGGTATGAAGTGGAAAGGAATTCGGCTGAAAGACATTGCTGAATTTTGTAAAGTCAAAGCCAGCGCTAAACATGTTTATTTCGAAGGTTCGGACGGTTACTCGACAAATATTACTATGGACGAGGCGATGAAAGATGACGTACTTATTGTTTTCGAAGCCAATGGGGAGCCGCTACCAAAGGAACATGGTGGTCCGGTAAGAATGATCACTCCGCAGTTGTGGGCTTGGAAAGGCTCTAAGTGGATTAAGTCGATTGAGTTTCTGGAAAATGATCGACGTGGATTTTGGGAACTAAGAGGTTATTCCAATTCGGCGATCCCGTGGTTGAATGATAGGTACACCTCCGACGAACACGACTAAGTCTAAAAATTACAGGTTTTCTAAAGGCATCGGCTCAGGAATATCCATTATAGAATCATCACTGCCGGCGCGGCTATTATTCTGTTTTAAATCGATAGTCATTTCAGAAGAATCTAATTGGGCTTTTTGGGTCGCATCGAATTTTTCTGATTTTCCAGATTTATCGGCTTTAGCTGTCTTTGAACTCAATTTTTTCAATTCTTTTTCGTAATTGTCTTTTATCGCCTTCAAGCGATCTTGATAATCTTTTTTGATCAGTTCGATTTGTGCTGATTTGTTTTCGGACATACAACCTTTAAAAATATTGGCCGCTTCTTCTTTGGCTTTTGACCGACATGAAACTTCAATTTCATTTAAGGATTTAATCTGCGCCGAATATGAATTTACAGAGACTAATGATAATATTGTTAATGTTAATGCAGCTAAATTTGATTTCCCCATAAATACCCCTTTTTGCAGTCCGCAAAGATTTAGATCTTGTCCAGATCAGTACAAGTTCAGTGCCGACTTAAGACGGAGGAGGTTGTTTTAGAGACTTAAAAGAATGAAGTTATTTCATGACTGTTAAGATAATTGCCGGCAAAAACGGTCCAAAAAGTTTGGACCGAGGATTATTACCGGCGAATAGCTTTGGGGTCGATAGCGTCTTGAAGTCCGTCACCTAAGTAGTTAAAACTAATCGTAGTCACAAGAATGAGAACACCAGGTAATATGGCTAAGAACGGAGCTTCACTAATTAAGTCAGAAGCGTTATTTAGCATATTTCCCCAGCTTGCCGTGGGCTGCTGAATTCCAAGTCCCAAGAAACTTAAAGCCGACTCCCATAAAATGGATTCGCCAACTCCTAAAGTTATACTAACCAGCATCGGTGCGACAACGTTAGGAAACATATGTCGTAAGATAATCGTGGAGTCACGTGCACCTAAGGTACGGGCTGCTAAAATGAATTCTCGTTCACGAATTGAAAGTATACTGCCACGAACAAGAAGGGCCACTTGCATCCAGCTAAATATAACAAGGATAAATACCAGTTTTACGATGTTTTCATTTTCAGTAGCAATTAAGGATCGAATAAAGGGGAGTTTGCCTAGGTCAACAGCTGCTATCAAAATCTGAATTGGCAAAATCGGCAATGACAGTAAGGAGTCAGTAATACGCATCAGTAAAGTATCTACAATTCCACCGTAATATCCAGCTACCGAGCCCACTAACAAACCAATCAAAGCACTGGTAATAGCAACCAATATACCGACACCCATAGAAACGCGAGTACCATAAATAAGACGGATGAA
>JAYSSX010000067.1:0-3053 GCA_043720315.1 Pseudobdellovibrionaceae bacterium
CCAGTTGGTAAAGCGGAAACTAAAACAGCGAATAAAGCTACCGAAAAAGGAACTAATCCATTTAATACTTGGGGTACTGACTACCGCGTTTGTGTTGAAGCCATGGAAAATCCAAAAAAGTTTGAAGAGCTGGCTCGCTGGGGTCGGGAAGAAATCAAAATTGCTGAAATCGAAATGCCAGGTTTAATGGCTTTAAGAAAAGAATACGGAAAACAACAGCCACTTAAAGGGGCTCGCATTTCTGGTTGTTTGCATATGACCATTCAAACAGCCGTATTAATGGAAACCCTAACTCACCTAGGTGCCAAAGTTCGTTGGTCTTCTTGCAATATTTTTTCGACTCAAGATCATGCTGCCGTTGCTGTTGCTGCTGCGGGAATTCCGGTTTTTGCTTGGAAAGGCGAAACCGATGCTGAATTCAACTGGTGTATCGAACAAACAATCACTGGTTGGGGCAAAGAAGGTTTCAACATGATCTTGGATGACGGCGGAGATTTAACTAATATGATGCACGAAGCTCGTTTCGTGGCTGAACTCAAAAAAATCATCGGTATATCTGAAGAGACAACAACTGGTGTTCATAATTTAGTTAAGATGAAAGAACAGGGTTTGTTGAAAGTTCCTGCTATCAACATCAATGATTCAGTTACTAAATCAAAATTCGATAATTTATATGGTTGCCGTGAATCACTAGCTGACGGTATCAAACGTGCCACAGATGTGATGATCGCCGGTAAAGTCGTTGTAGTTGCTGGTTACGGAGATGTCGGTAAAGGTTGCGCTTTTTCAATGAAAGCCTTGGGCGCCCGCGTATTAGTGACAGAAATTGACCCGATTTGTGCTTTACAAGCTGCGATGGAAGGTTACGAAGTAACTACTATGGAAGAAGCGGCTGAAGCCGGAGACATTTTTGTTACTGCGACTGGTTGTTGCGATATCATTACCGAAAAACATTTCGGTAAAATGAAAAACAACGCCATCGTTTGTAACATTGGTCACTTTGACATTGAAATCGATATGGCTTGGTTAAACAAAAACTCTAAGATGAAAGAAATCAAGCCTCAGGTTGATATGCACACATTAAAAAATGGCAACAACTTGATCGTTTTGGCAAAGGGTCGCCTAGTAAATTTAGGTTGTGCTACTGGCCACCCTTCATTTGTAATGTCGAATTCATTTACTAATCAAGTGATTGCTCAAATGGAATTATTCACAAACCGTGATAAATACCAAGAAATAGATGTTTATCGTTTGCCAAAACACTTAGATGAAAAAGTGGCAGCCTTACATTTAGAAAAGCTAGGTGTTAAGTTGACGAAATTAAGTGGTAAGCAAAGCAAGTATTTGGGAATGGATCCGGCGGGACCTTACAAACCTGACCACTATAGGTACTAAAAACACTGCGAAGGGATACTCCGGTCTATCTCTTCGTCTTCGGGAAAAAACGACTTTTGAAATAGGAATACTATTCCGTCAAGTCCTTTTTTCCCTGCATCCTTGATCTAAACCGGATCATCCCTTCTTGTATCCTCACAAATGAAGATCTTTTCTGAAGCTTCGCGCTTTTATATTCTAGCAAACGTCGATGCCTACTGAAATCCACTTGTTTAATTCCTCCTATAGAAATCGTTGCGGAAAATTAGCCGACAATTTGAGTGGGACTTTTTGAATTCACTTGTTAATTCTGCGAATTATTGCTGAGATTAAATTATGAAAAAACAAATTTTAAAATCTTTAATCGTGGCGATCTTGTTTTCAACTTCATCGGTTTTTGCCGTAGCTGACTTTAACGGGCGCTGGGTGGCCAACTCGGGAAAAGTCAGCAGTACGATGGCGGGTTTAGGTGGGGACTGCACCAAAGTTGAAATTTATATTCGCCAAACTGAAACACAGTTAATCACCGACACTTACAATGCAGACTGCGGGCTATGGAGCAAAAAATTTAGCAATAGAGTATTAGAGATTCGTGAAGGTAAAGTCTTCGAACAGCACGGGGATAGCCTTGATGAAGTCGGTACCATTTCTGACACTACATTAATGACATTAACGACTTCGGGAGTTTATCAGTACGCTTATAACTTGAAGAAAACCTTTGATGAAGTGAATGGTTACGGTATGCAGTCTTATTGGGGAACCAAAGGTTCTGCTGGGGCTTTGGTTGTCGAAGCTGTTCACAAGCGGGTTGATTAAATTCTATTTAAAAATTTTAGATTAAGGTCGAACGTACTTTAGGTAATGCTTCATTTCTTCGATGCTTTCTAAAATATCATCCAAGGCCCTATGTGCGTTCTTTTTTTCATATTTTAGTCCAAATTTATTGTTGTAAATGATTTTCCATGAAGAAACATCTAACTGTCGGTAATGCAGGACTTTGGCAAAATCTTTAAAATATTTGTCCAAAAACATTCGATCTTGCATCACTGAGTTGCCCGCCAGAATAGGGCGTTCTTCTTTTTTCTCAATTTTGGGCCAGTGCTTTTTAAGTAAATCCAATAAGTCTTGTTCAACTTTTTCTGGAGTTTCACCAAATGGAATTTTTTGCAGCAGTCCTGAAGCTCCGTGATGTTCCCTGTTCCACTGATCCATGCGATCTAGGTAAGTGCTGGGTTGATTAATAATGCTATGATAAGTATCCAAAACAGTGAAATTGTAGTCAGTAATAACCACAGCACATTCGATAATCACTTCTTTTTCAACATCTAAACCTGTCATCTCTAGGTCTATCCAAAAAAGTTTCGTTTGCGACTGATTATAATTTTTCATTCTGTTTCCTCGTGAAAAACATTAGAACAGAATGGTACACGAAGCAACACCACCAGGTGGTGTCGCGTAGCGGAATTAAATCAAATCTTGAATCAGCGCTTTCATGAGTTCGTTGCTGATTTCATTGGCAGTAGCGGCTCGCTTAATAAGCTCATCAGTGCTTGATGCCTGCGGATTTTGGGCCGCTGACTTCAGTTCATTGTAGGATACGTTTAACAGCTCTTTTGAAAACGTATTTAATTCGGCTGTTGTCAGACTTTTATTTTTGTACTGATTTAATTGAGTTATCA
>JAYSSX010000068.1:0-1722 GCA_043720315.1 Pseudobdellovibrionaceae bacterium
TAAACTTTGGCCATTTCCGCCCATCGCTCGCCGAATTTGCCCGAATCAATAACCAAAGCTTTATCGCCAGGAGACATCGTATTAACCAGCAAGGACTCCATTCCGCCAGTACCAGTACTACTTAAAACAAAGACGGGTTGAGTTGTTTTAAAAATGTCTTTCAATCTAGTCAGAACTTGCGCTAAAATTTGGTCAAAAGCCGGAGTCCGATGATGAATCATTGGTAATCCTAGTGCTTCTTGAACTTTAGGGTGTAAATTAACAGGCCCGGGAGCCAGGACAGAAATGTTTTCTTTCATACAATTAAGTTATCAAAAGATATTTTCTATTGTCAGTAAGCTTCTTTGCATCTTTGCTATTTTTAACGCTGGCTGTGCCTATAATTGGGGACATAAGGGGCGAAGTCTTCCTGGGGGATATCAACAGATTGTTGTACCTGTTTTTAAAAATAAAACTTACGAGCCCGGGATTGAAGTGTCTTTTACCAATGCTTTGATCCAAGAATTCGAACGATCCAGAGTGGCTAGAATTACTGATTTAAAACAGGCCGAAGTTGTCGTCGAAGGCGAAATCGTGTCTATTGATTACGCACCTGGTGGAAAAAAAGAAGGTGGTACTTTACCGACGGGAGCTGTCTTGGCTTCAGAATATCGAATTTTAACGACAGCCAGAATTACAGTCAGAAGAATCGCTGACAAATCGGTTTTGTGGACGGGACTTTTCAACGGGGAAAGAACGTATGTTGCTCCTCAAGTGGGCATAGCTGGAGTTAACACAGTGAATCCTCTTTACAACTTGTCTGCGCGCAGGCAAAACATTGATGTCATGGCTCAAGATATGATGTCAGAAGCGCATGACCGTATAACTGAAAATTTTTGAAGGTCGTAGAGAAGCGCATGCAATTAGATCCTAAAGAACTTTATCAAAAAATTGAAGCGCAATTACATTCACAGCAATTTTATCCAGCTTATTTTTTTCATGGTGATGAGCAGTATTTGATTCATCAGGCGGCTCAGTATTTGAAAACCTGTGCTTTGCACGGGAGTATGCCTGACTTTGCTTTTAAGTCTTTTTTTGCAGAAGATGTCAGCGCTGATCAAATTTTAGATGAAGTGCAAACTTTGCCAATGATGGCGGCACGTAAGGTTGTTTGGTTACGCGAGTTTCAAGATATTTCTGAAAAAAATTGGAATCTGATTGAAAGTCTATTTGATAACCCAGTCGATTCTTGTGTGATTATTATCACTGCATTTAAAGCCGATAAAAGAAAAAAATATTTCAAAGCCTTAAGCGACAGTTCAATTACGGTTGAGTTTCGTAAACCATTCGAAAATCAAGTGGCCGGTTGGGTTCGATATATCGCAAAAGGTTACGGAGTCGAAATCACAAATGAGGCCACGCAACTATTAACTAAATTAGTGGGCTCTCAGTTAGTGGAATTAGATGTAGAAATCCGCAAACTTCGGGATTTTATAGGTGAAAGAAAAGAGATTGAATTGACTGATGTGGCTCAGTCAGTAAGCCAGAAAAAAGAAGAAAATGTTTTTGAATTTTGCGAAGTTTTAGCACGAGTAGATCGTGTCCGTTCTTTGCAAATTTTAGTCGACCTATTAGATCAAGGTCAAAGTGAGTTGGGAATTATTGCTTTATTAGCAAGGCACTTTCGAATTCTTTTATTATTAAAAAGAGGCAGCGACGAAGGGTTAGCCGGTCAAAAATTAG
>JAYSSX010000069.1:0-2538 GCA_043720315.1 Pseudobdellovibrionaceae bacterium
AGCAACGCTATGGCAAACTTTCAAAAGATAGGCTACGACACCCTAAAGGCTTCCACAATAGACAGCATTAAAAGCGATAGCTTAGGCCAAGATGAAAACTGCCCAAGCAGCGGCACTGAAATTATGGATAATATTTCAATTACTCAAAGTGCGATGATCAACATAACCGCAAACGTAACTGCGCAAACCATTGCTGCCTTTCCTTTTATGAAGACTCTAAGCGCTCAGCAAAATCGATGTGGTAGTTGCCGACAAAATAACCGGGTGTCCTATATCAATTACGTGAGACCGTTAAATGTGGTTGCAGATCCAAGTTGTGAAGGTCGGCCTACTGAGTTGATACAGGTAATAACTCAGAACTCAGCCGAAGCTGAAGCCTATACAAAAACTACTCTTGGCGGAAGTAACGCTGTTGGAAAGAAAATCAATGCCGCTTGTCCCAACCCTTGTTCTTTTTACATCGCTTCAGCACAAACCCCAACAACAAATGGCAAAGTTCAGCTGACTATGAATGTTCAGTGTGGGGCCCCTCGGGCAGGCTATCTTTCACTTACCGCCACTTACACTATTCAATCTGGAGTCATTCACCAATGGACTTGCGATAAGAAATAGGACCTATACATGAAATTTGTTTTTAGTCTTATTTTAATTTTCTATAGCCTGGCCTCTTCTGCCGAATCCGTACTTTGTGAAACTCTCCATCTAAGGTCCTTGCCGGCATACTCTGAACAAGCCAAAGACCTTCAAGAAATTATTCGTAACAGCGGACGTTCGGGCCAGGAAACAAAAACTTTCGGTGTCGCAAGAACGATTGTTGAATACATCGGAAATTTTGGACCCGAATTTAAAAAACGCTTCGAGAAATTAACTTCGGAAGAAGTATTATTAGACGGGGGATGTGGTGATTGCCATCTTTCCGACGCCCTTGTTGATAGTGGAAAAGGTAAATATGTTGGAATTACTTTCGAATTGGTCAACCGTACATTATCTTTTTTTGAAAATCGTATCTTAAAGGGTACTGTAAAACTATTTACTGGAAGATTTTTTGAAAATATCGCTACAAAAGAATTAAAGTCTTTTGGATCAGTTAAAATAATCGCCGATTTATACGGAATTATGAGTTATACCGAAAGACCAGATCTCACCCTAAAAAGATACTTAGATCTTTTGGATAAAGACGGTGCTATTTTTATTTTTGGACCAAGTGTTCATGTCGGAAATGATTACAGTTTTTTTATTTACTTAAGAAAAGTTAAAGGCATCCAGCTAAAAACAGCCGGTAATATGCGTGGAGAAACTTCATACATTATCACTCGAACCAGCGAACCCGTACAAATTCCCGAAATCGAATACAGCCATGCACAAAAGGGAGTTCCCCCTCACCGTTTCTATCAGTACACAGGAAATTTTTTAACGTCCTACTGACGATCATAGACGCGGAAAGAAAACGAAACCGGTTCGGTTCTGTCATCGCGTTTTACCAATTTAAATTGATTTGGATCAAATTCAGGGAAAAAAGCATCGCCTTCAACTTCCTGATCTATCACTGTTAAATAAATGCGGTCCAAAAATGGCAAAGACTGTTTGTAGATCTCGCCCCCACCGGCCACGATAATTTCAGAGTCCACGTAAACGGGCGCAGCTGCTGATCCATCAACTTGAACGGAGGTTGTCTGAGATCGCAACATCGATTTTGCTAATTCAACGGCTTCCTTAAACGACCCCACTACTTTTACCGCCGGATGCTCATATTTGTAATCCGCATTTCTTGTAATTACGATATGAAATCTTTTAGGCAAAGGTTTTCCAATAGACTCAAAAGTCTTTCGCCCCAAAATCATAATTTTACCGCTCGTTTGAGTCTTAAAAAATTTAAGATCTTCAGGAATATGCCACGGCAACTGGTTATCTTTTCCGATCACTCGATTTAAAGACATCGCTGCCACGGCTGCAATCATCATATAGCAACTTCGCCTTTAATGGCTGGGTGGGCTTCGTAATCAACAATAGCAATATCTTCAAATTTAAAATCAAAAATATTTTTAATCGCCGGATTTAACTGCAATTTAGGAAGTGGTTTAAAATCACGTGTTAATTGCAAGTTTACTTGATCTAGGTGATTTGAATAAATATGTGCATCACCCAAAGTATGAATAAATTCACCCGGCTGCAAATCACAAACCTGTGCCACCATGTAAGTTAATAAAGCATAACTAGCGATATTAAAAGGAACACCTAAAAATACGTCGGCGCTTCGTTGGTACAACTGGCAAGAAAGTTTTCCGTTAGCTACATAAAACTGAAAAAACGCATGACAAGGTGGCAATGCCATTTTGTCGATCTCGCCTGGATTAAATGCAATTACCAATAATCGACGTGAATTGGGGTTCGTTTTAATCTGTTCGATGACATTTGAAATTTGGTCAACCGTTTTGCCGTCAGTCGTTTCCCAAGAACGCCATTGCTTACCATACACCGGTCCCAATTCGCCATTGTCGTCAGCCCACTCGTTCCAAATGCTGACTTTGTTGTCTTTTA
>JAYSSX010000070.1:0-2219 GCA_043720315.1 Pseudobdellovibrionaceae bacterium
TGGTGGTCTCTGATTTTATTTTTTCTGCAAGCCGAACTTTGAGGCGGTCCAGTTCCTTTTGTATTTTTAAACTATCTTGTAAAGAAACCTTTGAGTCTATCAAAACTAAATTAGAAAAATAGTCGGCCCAAGTATTTGGGAAAGCGAGGCCCTGCGTGATTTTGCGTGAAGATTCAAGGGATAGATTCTTTTTTCCATCAATCACTTCTTTGATGAAACTTTTAGAGCCGAACTGACATTGCTTGGCTAAAAAAGCATAAGAAAACTGCGAATTCAAATCTTTATTGGCTTTATAAAGATGAAATAGAAAGCCTCGATAGTGCGAGGCTTCTAAAAGACTTTTTGTATCAAAAACAATTTTCATAAAATCCTAGTCTCAAAAACTAATTCATGCCACCAGCACGAGGTTGTGCGGATGAAATCCAGTTGCATTCTAAAGCGTATTTTGATTGAGAAATTTTATATTTTTTCAGTAATCCTTTTATATAAAGAGCTACTGATTCATTGACTTGTTCTGCGGTTAAATTACCGTCCACGGTTGCGATAAGACTTGTATCTACCGATAAGACTAAAATCTCAGTAGGGGAAAAGTTAATTGTATCCGTTGCGGTCAGTAAACCGTCATTGATCATTTCTTCTAAAATTAGATTCAGCTGAAAATCATTGATTTTCATTAAAGTTAAAAGAAAAGGTTCTCCGGCTGAAACCATTTCGTTGCCAAAGCACTGCGCGACTGGTTGTTGCGCAGGGGATTGTTTGGCAAATGCCGAAAGGCTCAGGGCCATCATCGTTGTTATAATTAAAAGTTTCATATGTTCTCCATGTTAAAGTGTTATTAAGCTTGAAAGAGTTATAAGTTTGATCTGCATTTTAGTAAATGAATTCGTTAAGCTATTGTTCTCCAAAGAGAACGCCAGGTAGTTTTTTCCTAGTTTAATTGAGTTTGGTTTCATTTAGGAACTGGTTCACCGTTAGGATTTAGTTAGCGGCGCCGATTACGGCGCTGGTTGGCAACAAGTTCTGGACTTTTGGACCAATTGAAATTGTGAGAGCATGAATGGGTTCATATTTAGTCAATTTTTCTTACGTAGGTGCTGTTATGTTTAAATTGTTAGTTAAAAATGCAGAAATGATTTTTTTTATAGTTGTTTGCGGATTTTCATTGTCAGGTAATTCGGCAGCTAAAGGGGCTTTGTATAATCAATTGAAGGTCATTCCAGGCGATTATGAAAAAACCCAAGGCGATTTAGAAAAATGCCAGGCCGACGTGGTCGATTTAGCTTGGGAAGGCGACGAATCCAACAAAGTTTTGCGTTTAGGTCAAAAGTTTATATTTGCGCACTTGGAACAGACCTCATTTGTTGCTGCCGGAATGAAATCTTGCAATTCCAAAACGGTGACTTCTTTGTCTGAAAAGATCGTGAGTCAATTGATGTCCAACGAATGTCCCGATAAAAAGAAAAGTGACGAGCGGATGCAAACTTTGAAAATCGACGGGAATAAGTTAACGTTCGAATATGAAGTTAAGAATAATAGTAAGTTTAATTTTAAATGCGAATACGTAAAGTTGAAAAAATAAGAGGTCAAAATGAATAATAAAATCTTGGTCAGTCTTTTATCCGCGGCCCTTATTTCTGCCGCTTCCCTTTTATCAGCTAATGAACAAATCGATGCGGATACTGCGGGATCAACCGACGGTGCTATGATTACTACGGCAATGGACCCAACAAAAGATTTTAGTTTAATTGACGCTTTTGAACAAGAAGTCGAGACAGGTTTTCCCCCATGTACCGAAGAGCAATGGCAGTCAAAAAGCCCAGCAACTCAACAGCGTTGTCAGTTGGTCAAGTGGGCGCAGGAAGAGTTCGAAGATTACCCGCATTGTGCACGATTTTTCATTGAACCGGGGCCCCAGGGTAAAGTTGGAGATTTAGGAAAGATGATTGCAAAAAGCATCGGCGAAGATATTCGTAAAAACCGAGAAGCTTCGGTTTTTATGCAAGATTATGCCGAAGATTTTGACCGTCCAAATATGTGTCCGGGATTTAAAAATTTTACTCCTGACATGAAGGTTGCTTTTTACACTTGGATTTATGAATTAACGGCGTTTGCCGAAAGCAGTTGTAATGCGGATGTAGAGCCGAACACTGATAACGACGTGCCGAACGGACCTGCTGTGTGTATGTACCAGTTGGAAAAGGCGGTCGCCTTAAGATCTT
>JAYSSX010000071.1:0-2132 GCA_043720315.1 Pseudobdellovibrionaceae bacterium
CCATTCGACAAATTTAATAATTACTAAATAGGCCAAAGGGTTTCGATTAAACGTATGAAAAATAAAGAGGCCACCCGGTTTTAAAACTCGTGAAAACTCTTGTATGACTTTTTGTGGATCTTCGATGTGCTCTAAAAAATCCATAGCTGTAACTACTTCGAAACTGGCATCGGCAAATGGCAAGTGGTAGGCATCAGCTGTTAAATACTTCACCGTCTTAGTCACATCATACAGTTCGGCCACTTTTATACTGTCTTCCGCAATGTCAACCGCAGTCACCGATAGACCACCTTTTGCCATTTCATTGCTGAGAAATCCGCCACCGCAGCCCACATCAAGAACCTGCACCTTAGAACTGAGTTGAAAATGACTATAGATTTTCTTGAGCACCCAAGGCGTTTTGACTTTGGATTCATGTCTTAAAAGAGCAATCGGATCATCGTCGGCTGTATACCACTTCTCGCCGTAACTTTTGTAAATTGAGTTGTCAACCTGATCCAATCGCGTATTCGGTTTTAATTCTGTTTCCATTGAACACTCCAGTAAATAATTTGATAAGCCATAAATGCTAAAATGATCAGCGCCTGAATTTTTAAAAAATCCAGCTGAATGCCCTGCCACCAGAAAACTCCCGCTGCAAAAAAACAAATTGGATGAAGAACAAATAAAAGCGAATGCAGCCAGTTTTCTCTAGCCTCACAAACTTCTGTATGAATGAATTCATCTTTCGTAATCAGAAGGCAAGAAAACAAACAAAGTCCGCTAAACACGTACAAATTCGAAACTGTAAAAGGAAATAGGAGTAGGTATCCGTAACATAGAAAAACTGAAAAGGTGTCCACGGGATGGCCAATCCGCTCCCATAAACCCAAGCCACGCTTTCGATGGAAATAAAATTCATCGAAAAACATCACAGCACCTTGAAATAAAAAAGGGAATATCATCCAACCCATCTAACAAATCTCTAGAACGCAACCGAACATGGTTAAACCAGGTCCAAAAGCAAAACTGACTACTTTGGACCCGATAGCGATCTTTTCATCTTTTAACATTAATTCCCAAACGTGTGGTAGCGTAGCTGACGACATGTTGCCGCGCTCTCGCAGTATAGTGCGACTGTGTTTGGTCTGTTCATCATTTAACTCTAAAGTCTCTTGCACAGAATCGATAATTTTAGGTCCGCCAGGATGAATAGCAAACTGAGAAGCCAATGCTTCTGGCAAAGTCATATCTGACTTTTCTAATAGCTCTTGAAAAAAGACTTTAAGGTGCCCCTTAATTTTGGTTGGAACTTCACGTGATAAATTCATCTGCATTCCCCAAGGGGAAGGGACCCAACTCATATCTTGAGCCGAATCCGGCAACACTCTTTCATGAGTAGAAACAATTTTAAAATTTCTGGAACTTAAGGACTTTTCAGCCGTCGCCGAATATTTGATGTGCCCGTCAGCAAACAGAGTCTGCACTACCATTTGTTCCGGCGTATGAGCCAGCGGATTCATATGCAATCCACAAATTTCCGTATGTACGATATCAGCAGTAAAAGATGAATTTCCGATGCTTTCACTAGCTACCACACTTTGAGCCAATCTGATCGCCGGTAAAGCCGCATAACAACCCATATGGTAAGCGTGAGTGATTGCTGTCGCCTTTTGCCAATTCGAGTCTGCAACGATGCGCTGGGGCGCACTCGGAGAGATATATCCCGTACAAGTAACGTGTATTAAATGATCCGGTTTGTATTTCGATTTTTCATAAAAACGACTAAAAACATTAAAAGCTTTTTCTGAAAAAAACTGGGTTCGTGCTAGGATATTTTCACCCTGAGGTTGTTCTTTATTTATTTTAAAAATCTGCATTTCAGAAAAGTCATTTTTTTTCACATCTTCATTTTCAAAATAACGAGTTGCAATTTGAGTTTCTTTAACCGCGTACCGTTGAAATAATTTAAGAATCGAACTGTCGCCTGCTCCGACAGCAGCTTCTGCGGCCATATGGCAACGTGCAATCCATTCCGTCAAAGAACTCTGTTCGACCATGTAGGGCGGCTTAATCACTTCGAATTGGTTTAAATAAACGTCTTTCATTGAAAACGCTCTCTTTCTGCTGGATGTAACTTAACATAAAATTAG
>JAYSSX010000072.1:0-2373 GCA_043720315.1 Pseudobdellovibrionaceae bacterium
TGTAACAGTCTGTCAAAAAAGAATAAGCTCCTTGCTCATTTTTAACTGCGAAGACTAAATACGACATTTTGTCCAGATAGCCTCGACACATTATGTTCACATCTTCTTGAAATTTAATCTTGATCTGATTAGAACCAAATGTAGATTGGTCGCCCTTAGCAAATCGATGAATTGTAAAATATAATTCAAGGCTCTCTGCGTTCGCTTTCTGTCCCAATAACTTACTGCCTACAAAAACAAGATCTGCCTTTTCAAATAGCTCGTCAGGATTTGAAAACTTGCCACACTTACAGGCAAAAGTCGGGGCTGAGAACAAAAGGCCGATTATCGTTACAATAAATGAAATTCTCATTTTTTACCTTTCGATTTTTTTCGTTTAATTAGTACACAAAACTCCTGTGCCGAGGGGAATAACTAGGGAAATTAAATTTACTAAAAGACCGAGCCCTATCCATGCTCTTTGTTCGGAACCTCCAAAAGCATAGGCATAAATATTTTGTCCAAAATGCATGGCCAATATCAAAATAAGTAACCCGATATAGTTAGAACGAAGACTCATGCAAAGAGCCGCAACGGACAAAATAATCTGGCCAACGACAAGCCCGAGGCTGGTGTCAAAAGGTTCGAATCGATCAGAAACTAACGGACAAACATTCCAACTGAGCACACCGAATACAATACCAAGAAGAAATATTTTAACTTTATTCACTAATGTCCCTATTTCTCGACAACAATTTTTATTTCATCAGATTGAACTGAATTTTTAAAAAAATTATGACACCGAGTAGAAATAGAGTACTCCCTCTGCTTCAGGGGATAAAATTTAAATCCAATGCGTTCTTTGTAACCCCAGCCCGGCTTTGCAAAATTAATTTGATCAAGGTAAAAGTGATGAGCCTGCATCGGCTCAATTTTAAAATCAAACTTAGGTCCGTTTTTTGAAAAATAATCGACAATAGCAGAGCGCTCTATGGGAACAGGTTCTCCCTTGATCAAATTTCCGTCACTCGAAATTTCTAAATCGCAAAAAGTGTGATTCTCTGGCGGCCAAGTTCTATATTTGAAATCCTGAGCGTGGCTTGAAATATTTCTGAATACTAAATCTAAATCAATATTTTCGGTTTCTTTGTAGCGTAATTTTTTTGAGACAAGCCGTATTGAAAACAAATTATCGAAAGACTTCCAATTGGAACTAGATCCTTTATTTTCTAGAATATTAAGGATTTTTTCTTGAATCTTTGGGATGGCCCCAAGTGCCCCATCACTCCAATCAATTGTGCGCTGATATTGATCGCCACTTTCTTTTTTAGATAGAAAAAATATTAGATTAGACCCGACACTAGCAATTGCAGACTGACAAGGTTCGAATCTACTTTTTTGTGTTGTGTATACTCCCTTAATGTTGATTACCTCGCTATTTTTCCCCTTTAGCTCCTTAACTACGTTTACAACTACCTGATCGGAAGAAATGATTTTTGTCACTTTCCCAATCACAATTTGGTCGGCTAAGGCGGCAGCAAACTCTAAGTCAAGGTGGGGGCGGTCGCAGGCAATTGCGTAGTTGCCAGAGATAAAAAGATATAAAAATGTCAAAATTAGCATTTTTAAATTAAACCTGCTTAATCAAATTGCGTCAACGCCCTATCACTTCTTCAATATTTTGTTTTTTTTGTTTTGACGATTTAGATTCCCCAAGGATGTATTGAAGGTGCTGGGGCGTAAGTCCAAGCCGCCGTGCTGCTTCGGCTTTAGGGTCCCCTGATACAACTTTAAACTCAACTGCTCTGGCGTGATCGCAGGCTCGGTCGCCTGGATCATGTGATTCTCGACTACGCTAATCAGTTCGCGGACATTTCCGGGCCAGGAGTATTTTCGAAAAACCTCAAGCGTTCGGCGCTGAAAATAGCGAGCAGGTTTAAACTTGTAGTGTTGATTGAAGTGAAGTGCCCCACCAAAAGCTCAATGTCAGCCAAGATTTACCACAGGTTCAATCAAGGCAAAAACAATTAGATTCAGATATCCAAGTCACAGGTAAGAAAATAAATAATTTGGTACAGCGAGTGTCAGAGCTACCGACCGATTTACCTGCTGATTTATTCTTCGAACAAATCAAGCAGTTGAATTTAAAAATTCAAGAAATGAAGCAGGCCAAAGAAAACTTAGCAAAGCAAACAAATGAATTAACTTGGGTAACTTAATAAAATTTATCGAAATCCATCCGATGAAAATAAAAATCGGTATGTTTGCGCCAGTCAAAGCTACAGGAGCCGACGGAATCAGAATTGAAAATTCAGAATCTCAAGAAAAAGAAGGAAAACTGATCCCGTTCAGTCCGAACCAGCGTGTGGGTTCGAGTACTGACGGTATTGGTGC
>JAYSSX010000073.1:0-2359 GCA_043720315.1 Pseudobdellovibrionaceae bacterium
ATAATAACTAAGGTCTTTTTATACATGTTTTTCATAACCTCTCCTAAACCACACTGAAAATTCAGTAAATGGGGTTGCTCTGTCGGTGTCAGACAGAAAATGTTTTAATATGTCGAATCGTTCACAAAGCAAGCGCAAGGCCACATTTAACCCATTTTAAGGAAACGCTGTAACTTCCTATATTTACTAAGATTTTACAAGGGGCGCCTGTAGGCCGACTTTTCAATTTGATCAAAAAAGTGACAATAAAAAGAACACATCAAGTAGAAATTTCAAAGCCGTGATTTAGAAAACGGCGCGGAATTTCTTGTTTTTGGAAAGCAAAAATGATTTAATTGCCGCTGTCCAAAATTCCTAATCTTAGAATTACAGTGGCTCTGTGGTGGAATTGGTAGACGCGCTGGACTCAAAATCCAGTGCCCGCAAGGGCGTGGGAGTTCGATTCTCCCCGGAGCCACCATTTTTCAATTTATATAGAAGCATTCCCTCTCACAATAAAGGCTTTCTGTATTTTTAGTTTTAGGTCAGCTTCTTGGCTGCGCCGCGGACCGAATCTTTCTTAAATTAAATACACCGTTTAAAGGAGTTCTCCATTGTTAGGGTCCTGTTGGTATTAGCAAAGTTCTTGTTTTTGTTCCAAATTCGCAGACAATATCTATAGAGAAAAGTTGCAACTTTAAAAGGCAGCCGGTGCCTAGCCAATGGATGGCAGGGCGCCAAAGTAATCATATCCAAGGAGCGGAAATGAAAATGTTCAGTATTATAGCAATTCTATTTTGTGCGACAGTCACTCAGGCCCAATTAGAATCTGGAAGTGAAAGATCTAATGGCTTCGCGATAATAGGCGATGCGGGGAAAACCAATAGCAATTCAAAATTGGTACGAGACTCTATTGCTAGATTCCAGGTATCACACCTTATTCTTCCGGGGGATAACCTTTACAACTCAAACTATAACAGCGTTTGGACCCCCTGGGCGTCGATGGGTATGAGTTTTGATATTGTGGCCATAGGAAATCACAATGGTGGCTATTCGCAAGAAGTCGCTTTTTTCAAAATGCCGGCTGAGTATTTCTCAAAAGTCATCGATGGGGCCCGTTTCATCGTTTTAAATTCGGATAGTGACTCTACTGGCCCAGAACAGGCTGCTTGGTTAGACCAAACCTTATCGCGTTCTGTAGAACCGATCACTTTTTTGGTCTATCATCACCCCACTTATACGGTTTCCAGCTTCCATACCTGGCAAGAAAAATCAAAGTTTCAAAAAGCACTTCGCCCTGTCCTATGGAAACATCGTTCAAAAATTACAGCGCTTCTCGTGGGTCATGATCATTTGGCTTCTATCCTTCATTTCAATGACTTGCCTGTTATTCTTTCCGGAGCGGTTCAAGAAGTTCGAAAAGATACTCCGGTTAGCAACACTCAAGACGGAGTAAAAGTTCAGACTGCTTGGTATTTTGATAGCACTCCTCATTGGGCGAAACTAGATTGGGATGTCCAATCAGGTTCAGCGCAAGTGCAGTATATTAAAGCATCGGATGATTCGATTTCTTGTACTGCCGTCCTTCGTGCTAGCCAAAAAGCACAGCTACAATCTGACTGCTTATAAAAATTCCATAAAAAGGTGATGGCGATTACGAACACTCTAATTATGTTTCGGGCTAATTTCATCACCCTTTCCCAAATTTTCCTTGGCTATTTTATCTTAACTTTTTCTTTAGAAACGAAGACCCTTCGTCAATGAAACATGGTTGCGTTTTAGCACTATAGTTGCTGTTTTGAAACTAGGATCTTTTTACAAAACTGCTCCAAAACAAATTAACCCATCGCTCGTTCAAAAAATAGTTTGGCTTATATCTTGTATTAGCGATTCTTCGATATTAACAAAAAACATAACCTTGGGGGTTAAAATGAAATCACTCGCTACAATCAGAAATCTAATCACAGCTTCCGCCTTAATAATGGGAAGCATTACTTTTGCTGCTCCAAAGGGCGAAGGAGTTCAAGAATTTAAAATCGTGAGTGCTACTTACGCAAAAGAACATGTTAAGAACGCTAAAGGCGGATCTTTAACGGCAGACTACGAAAAACGCACTTTAAAATTAAGAGTTGAGTCAGCTCCAGTATGTCCTGTGGGCATGATGTGTCCTCAAGTTTTAAAAATCATGAATGTTGAATTACCTATCGTTTCAGAAGAAACAGACTCTTGCGGTTTTCATACAGTAACTGCACGTTTAGATAAACGCCCCGTTGATGGCGCTTTACAAGAAATCGTTTTAAGAGACGTGATTCACCAAACTTGCCCAACTATCGTGCAAGTCATCCCAAAAGCAACTTATACAACTTCAGCGACTAACATG
>JAYSSX010000074.1:0-12687 GCA_043720315.1 Pseudobdellovibrionaceae bacterium
ATAATTTCTGGACCTTCAGCCTCCGGTGGATGCATTTTTCCTAAATGAAAAAAATCCGACTGTACTTTATTTAAGACATTATTTGGATCTTTCAATTGCCAATCAAACCATTGGTCAGAATTTAAACTTTGATTCGGCGCTAGCAAAGTATTGTCGACGTCAAAGATGACCTGAATTTCTGAAACCTTATATTTTTTTAAAAGCGTGTCCAGCCTCACCGTTACTTCACTGAAACTATTGATTTCAGTTTGTTCAAAGCTTGCGAAGGCTTGGAGGTGCAGGAAACTGAACAAAAGGACCAAAGATGATAATATTTTAGGCATATTTTTAAGCATCATGCATAGGGTTTATCGCAATTAAACTTGCCGGTATACATCGCTTTTGTTAAATTGATTCTATGAGCAACGAAAATACCTATTCAAATTTAACTCCGGAAGAGCGTGAAAAAGCCGTCCATCAGGAATTAATGCCTTTTGCGATTTACGCGATTCTACCTATTTTATTAACAATCATTATTGCCTTTGTTTTCGGAACCACAAAAGGTTAACACTTATATTGTGCTTGTGAATTAAGCGATTTTAGATGAGCTTGGTTTAAGCACTGTTTTAATCAGAGGGGATTCCATGTTTCTGTTCTTTAAGATCTTGTTGTTTTCGGTCATTTCATTTCTATTGCAAAATTTAATTATTCTCAGTGCCGCTCAGGCATTCGAATCAGTTTCTTGTTGGCCATCAGCCAGCAGTTCGCAGATGATGTTATGGAAAGCCGACGGAAAATTAAAACTGTTGGTACAAAACAATCATGGTTACGAAAATATGCCTTTGGTTGAAGGTCCCATTTCTACTAATTTAATTCCTTGGGTAAAAATGCAGTCAGACGAACTTAAAGATTTATCTGATAGTTTTAAGTACGAGTGGGAACTTTCTAAGTGCCAGTTTAACACCGACAATTCTTTAGTATTTATGTGTGATGGCCCAGCGATGTTAAATGGTCAGGCCGTGCCTGCTGATGGATCATCCAAGCCACTGACCTCTTATGTGATGTCTTCAACCGAAGTGATAGAGAAATCGTTGAGCTATGAAATTAAGTCTTTAAAAATCCGCTTAAGCCTAGATGGTGCTAGTGGAAATACTTATTTCGTAACGCTTCCTTTTGCGCAAGACTATTGCAGCATCAAATAATTAGTACAGATATTTGATACCGCAAGTATGTATTTAGTCGCGCTAGGAAATACAGAGCTAAACTACATAGGGCGGTATCATGCTCCCTATTTGATGAAGTCTGTTGGAGATCTGCCAAGACTTTTAATTGTCTCGCGGAGTGAATCATAATTCTTGTCAGTCGCATCCTGAAAATCAGTCATATGATAAAGATCGTACATAACCCTCGAACCTTCAGGCGATTTGATATAGGTCTTTAACAAAGAAATAATTTTTAATTCTATTTTAGGATCTAAACCATCTCGGAATGCCACGGGGTCATTGGGGATAGATTCGGTTAACTGTAACACTTCAATTTTTTCAAAAACATCAGGGAACTGATCTTTTACTAATTTACGCGCGTCTTGGGGTTTATCGCCTTCACTGTAAGAATAAAAAGTAGCACCAGCATCAACCTGTTTTTGGTAAACAGCTGTGACCACGGTGTCGTGGCGACCAGAAAATATAACTTCAGAAGGCTTGATACCTTCTCTTTTAAACAGCGCTGCCGCCATTAAGTAACCTGATGTTGATGCCGGATCAACGAAAGCAAATTTTTTGCCGGTAATATCTTTAATCGATTTCAAGTGACCTTTGCGGGTAATGATTTGTCCGCGGTATTCAATATGACCATTAGCCACACCAATCAAACTAGCGTGAGCTTTGTATTTTTGGCTGGCAAGGATGTATCCAAAAGGATTAATAATAGCAACGTCAGCGCGTTTCGATCCAAACGATTCAACCACAGCAATAAAATTCACCGGAACAGTAACGTTGAATTTCCATTCTGTATTTGCTTCTAAGTATTTTTTTAGCTCGGCACCATTGGCTTCTAGAATTTTAGGATCTTGTCCAGGTACCAAAGCAATTTTGATCGGATTGTCTGTACTACCCAATTCATCTCGACCTGTACAAGCGATCATCAATGTAGATAAAACGAAAACTAAAATTAGATTTTTACAAGACATGCGGACCTCTGCTGTGTTCGACTTGGCGTTTTGATTTTGCGGAGCTGGTTAACAACGAAGATGGGTTTAACTCTTCCGATTTCAAATGAGAAGGCTTTTTTTGTTGCAGGTCAGACACAGACATCAAATCAAATGGAATATCTCGCTTCTTTTGACTATAGCAATAGTCATTACGAATGACTTCTTTGGCCAGTTCGACTTCGACTTTGAAATTTTCAATTAAAACATTCTTTAGACTTATCGACAGATTAAGTAAACTGATGCTGTGACCTTGTCCATGTTTCAACGTGAGTTGTTCGGATACTTTCCAAAAGACATCAAACATAGATTCGGAAAAACGGCTCGATAAAAATTTCATCAAATGCGGGAAACGTCCACTGTTGGCGATCAAGTCCCAATACTTTGCAAATCGAATCATTTTATTCATCGTTGCAAAGGCGATGTCCTTGTTTTGCAAAATCTGAAACGGAGGTCGGCTATCGTAAATCATGGCATAATTTAGATCATGACGAATGATGGGAGTTCCTTTAAGGCGTTTCAAAATTCCCACCTGGACTTCGTCAGGGCCCATGGCGAATAACTGATTAAAACCAGCGGCAAAACTGTCTACCGTTTCGCCAGGCAGTCCCACAATCAAATCGGCATGGGTATGCACATGGGTTTCATTTTTCAAGTAATTAAAATTATCTTTTACTTTGGTGAGATCATTTTTACGGCTGACGTTTTGTGCAACGACTGGATTTAAAGTCTGAATGCCCACTTCAAACTGTAGGGACCCAGCGGGAAATTTTTTAATGATTTCTTTAATCTCTAAAGGCAGGCGATCTGGTACCAATTCAAAATGTAAAAATAATCCCAAATCAACATATTGATAAAAAAATTCTAAAATTTGAACACTTGTTGTGGGACTCAGATTAAAAGTACGATCGACAAATTTAAAAGTGCGACAACCCTTATCAAGAAGGGCTTTCATTTCTGCCAAAAAGACATTCAGATCAAATGAACGTACACTTTTATCTAATGAAGAGAGGCAGTATTCACATTTGTACGGGCAACCGCGTGAGGCCTCGACATAGATCACTCGATTTTTAATATCTTCGTCGTTGTAATAAGAATAAGGCAATTTAATTTTTTTAATATCAGGTAGATCAGCGCGAATGATTTTGGTATCAGGTAATTGCTGATGGTGAAAAAAATTGGCAGCGAAATCGCGAAATGAAAAATCACTTTCACCAATAAAAACGTAATCGGCCAATTCAAACAGTTTTTGTTTTTCGGCTTCGTAACTGACTTCAGGTCCACCCAAACAGATTAATGTTTTAGGACTGATTTTTTTGATAATACCGATCAGTTCTTCAGTTTCGGTAGTGTTCCAAATGTAAACGCCAAAACCTATGATGTCGGGTTTATCTATCAACAATTTTTCAGCCAGATCAGGGATGTGCGCGGCAATCGTGTATTCTTGAATGCTTGTAAACGGCTGAAGCTCGCCCATTTGAGCGTACAAATAACGTAGGCCAAAAGCCGTATGTTGGTAGGTGGCATTAAGAGTCGTTAGGATTATCTTCACAGCCGCATTTTTAGGGTTTTCTAAGGGGTTCGTCAAAGCAAAAAAAAACCGACCTCGGGGGAAAGGTCGGTTTAGGGGGGTATTATCATTCCTGTCCTTAGGAATTATAAAATTTATTAAAAACTAAGAGGCCGAGTCCCTATCACTGTGGGAAAAAGTATTCAGCTAATTGCTCAATACTCAACATTGTAGACTGAGTATTTGAACCAACACCTTCGTAGGCGCTTTCCACAGTTCCTGATGGACCAACCAAAGCACCGGCCTGTTTAGATTCGCCAGTGGATTCGTTGTAGATCATCACGCTTAATACAGAGTAGTCACAAACTTTGTTTAAACACATTGATTGGAAGTATGCTTTTAAACCACCAACATCTTGGTAACTGGTGAAAATACCATTCATATCAGCATAAGGATCATTGTTCGTCGCTACGTTTACTGTTTGACCGTTGATTTTTACATCAAAAGTATGAAGTACAGTTCCGTCGTCGTAAATTTGTCTTGATACGCCAGTTACGTCGATTTTAAATTTGCTGATCGGTGTACTGGCCACTGGCTGTTGAGCCGTTGTTCCTGTAGTTGTGAAAGTGCTACCACCACGTCGGCTGTTATTTCCAGATTTTTTTTGTTGTCCGCAAGCGGTCAACATCAAAGAAGAGACAACTACTGCTGCCCAAAATATTTTATAAAACCAATTCATAGTAGCCTCCAAATTAAAATTAAATCTACACTGGAGATAAAAGCAAAAGATTAGCCAAAGTGGGCCAATTCAGACGACTGCCATAACACTATGAAATAACAAGGCTATATCAGCCGTTTTTAGGAATTCTCAAAGTGAGACACTGCACTTAGGAGCGCTTGTGTTGGCCCGGGCCAGTTTTGGGCAGTGGTTTGATTGAAGTTTCGACAGGTCGATCTTGATCATTGCCATTAAAAGTTTTTTTCCTAAGGAACTCGAACTTAGGATTTAATTTAATTTCGATAGCATCTTTAAGGTAGATTCTAATCTGACTATACAGCTTGCCATCGCCAGGACTAACAAAAGTCATCGCGGTACCAAATCGTCCAGCACGAGCAGTACGCCCAATTCGGTGCAAGAAATCTTCAGGTTCCACGGGAAGATCGAAATTGATAACCTGGTCAACATGGGGAACATCTAAACCCCTTGCAAGCAAGTCGGTAGTGACGATAATTTTCAGCTCGCCCTGGCGGAATTCACGCACAACGCGACTACGATGACCTTGATTTAATGATCCATGTATTAAATCAACATCGTAACCAAATTCGCGTAAATGGCTGCCCACTTTTTCGCAGCTGTCTTGGCTGCTGCAGAAAACGATAGTTCCACCTTTAACAACCTTAAGTTCTTGAACCAGGCGATCATTTTTTAAATAGCCATCAATGAAGATGACTTTTTGTTTTAGGCTGGCAACAGGCTCTTCTGCTTTGGTGGAGCGAATCGTGTGGATTGTTCCGCTCATGAAAATTTTAGATACTGATTTAACTGAATCACCAAAACTGGCTGAAAACATCATAGTCTGTTGTTTTCCACGTAGGGTGGCCTTGATCGCCTTTAATTGCGGAGCAAAACCAATATCTAACATACGGTCAGCTTCATCGATAATAATGTATTCTACACCTTGAAGAAGTAATTTGTTGGTTAGTAGGTGATCATTCATACGACCAGGAGTGGCCACAAGTAAACGAGGTTTCTTTTTTAAAGCACTCACTTGTTTTGCGTTGGGCGTTCCGCCGATCACAATACAAGTTGAAATGGGAAGTTCGGCACAAAGTTGATACAACACTTTTTCAATTTGGGCAGCCATCTCGCGACTGGGAACTAAAACTAATGCTCGAGCCGCTGGATTTTTTGCTAATAAAGTTAATACGGGTAAGGCATATGCCAATGTTTTACCACTGCCGGTTTGGGCAACAGCAATGATCTCTTTACCTTCAAAACAAGCGGGGATGGCTTGGGTTTGAATTTCTGTGGGTATTTTAATCGCCATTTTTTCGATAGCGGTCAATAAAGCGGGATGCAAATTCATTTCTGAAAACGAGGTCGTAGAAGTTTTTTCCATGGCGGTTATATAACAAAACCCATCAAAAAAGTCCCGATTTATGCCTAGATAACGAATTTGAGCTTGGGATTCTTTGAAAATAAGTAAAAGGTGCACTGGAACGGCCGTGATTTAACGAGGGGCCCGCTGGAACGGGCCTATTTTAGAGAGAGGCCCGCAGTTAAGCCGAGCCAAACTCACTGTAGAAGAGTTATTTCTTATCAATAGCTTCTTTTATCCGGTCAATTTTGTTTGAATCGAAACTGCCCACCGAGTGAAGACCTTTGCTTTTCTTTTCCGGCAAGTACATCGCGTACACCTTTGCTGTCATTCCCGCAGGAAGAAAGGCGGTTTCAGCTCGCAAACTGATTTGATATTTTTTGTCCACGTCGATTGTAATTTGGTTGAGTTCTGCTGTTCCTAATTCTTTCGCGTCTAAGAAAGGCGCATAACTGAGTATTAAGGTCCCACGGTGGGTAGTAATGCCTACATATTTCCCGTTGAATTCAACATCGTCTGTCCATAAATAGCCGTTGTTGTCGGTGACAACTACTTTGGTTCCTGAAACCGGTAAATTGTCGACTTCCATTGGCTTGAATATGGGGCGAAGGGTAGGAAAAAATCTAACGATAAAGTTCTTGCCCTTTATATTCGAAACTTTCCAAGTAATCGGTTCAAAGTTTTTGACTACGAATTCTTTTTTGCCGGCTGAGCCAGTAAACTCTTTGTCGCCTTTCCCATCGGAAACCTGGGAAAACTGCTCGATGGAAACTTTGATACTTCCATCATTTTCAACTTTCCAATTGTGCCTAATTGCAATAGTGCCCTCTTGAAAACTAGATGACCAATTGCTTTCTAAGGTTCCAGGTTCAGGGTTGATTCTCCAAAAACTACTTCTAATGGGGCCGGCTAATACTTTTATTCCGGTAACGTCCATTTCATAGATATCGGCGTTTATTTGAAGGCGATCTTTTAAATCTTGTGCGGTAAGATCTTTTGCCAAGGCATTGATCGAAACAGTAAGTAAGGTTGCGATAATTAAATTGTAAAACATTTGACTTCCTTTTTTAAATTTTTATTTTTGTTCACCGGCTAATCAAGATTGTCGTGAGAGCGCTCGTAGGTTGCATCATCCAAAGAAATTTGTGCTACGATATTACTTTTGTTTTCAAAAGGACTTTCGTTCTTAACTGCAAAAGCGCCAATAATTACACCTACAAAAACCGCAGCGGCCAATTGAATAGCCCATGCCAATTTAGTATTTGGATATAAGGCAGGAGCCTTTGTTTTTAAGGTTGAATGTGCGGTGATGGACCTTTTCCATTTTTGCATATCTAAGTCAGTAGGAGACGCCGACATTAGGGGATTCAGTAGTTGATCCAATTCCGGGTCACGTCCGCCCTTTTCATCATTATTTTTTTTCACGTTTTCCTCCTGTTTGTTCAGCGCTAGCTTTGCCCAGTAATAGACTTCGAAGATTTTCTCTGGCCCTGTGGATATGACTTTTTACTGTACCTAGCGGCATTTGGAATTTCTGAGAAATGGTTTCAAATGTAGATCCTTCATCGATCATTTCTAATATAAGTTCTTGTTCAATTGGTTTTAGCTGTTTAATAGCCCAGCGTAATTGGACAGCTTGGTCGTCCGGTTCTGAAGATTCAGCTAAATGAATATCTAAATCAGCTTCATTCTCAACTAAATCAAATTCGGACTTTTTTCTTAACGATTCCAATTTTATAAATTTGGCGATTCCAAAAGCAAAACTTTTTATATTGCCTTTGCTGGCATCAAAATCACCTTGTTGATATTTTTGAACTAATCTTAACAGGGTTTCTTGAACTAAGTCCGAAGCCTGCTGCCTTGGGAAAGACCCTAAAAAGTAGCGGTATAGCGCTGGCCCTACTTTTTCAACTATTTCTGTCCATTCCGGTTCTATTTGATTCATCAATAGTATATTGACTATGAAACCAAAAAGGTTGCAACCGATGGCCAATTATTTTTTAAAGGCCCAATGTAATGGGCCTAAAAAAGATAGTGGCACGCAGTAATGTGCCGAATTAAATTAGCGGCTTTTAGCAACGGCTAGATTGTGTTTGGCCGCCAGGGAATCCGGATGATTTTTCACGGCTTTTTCAATCCAATCAATGGCTTGGGTACGGTTACCTTGTTCGTAAGCAATATTTCCTAGTCCAAGCAGCGCCACCAAATTATTTGGCCATTTTTTAAGAATGGCTTGGTAACTTTTTTTAGCGGCAGCGATTTCACCCGATTGTTCTAATCCTACTGCGGCCGTCGCATGTGGCATTTCGCCTGCAGATTTTGATAGTTTGCCAGCCGGTAAAACGACAAGTCCCCAATAATCACCTAACATCCAGGAACGTTCAAAGTGCCGCATGTCCCAGTGATAGTAAGCATCGTGACCAGAATGCATAATCATTTCTTGTTTTTCTAAATCATAACCCAAAACTACGGCATAATGCCAAGTAGGGGCCCAACTCAATCCCAGATTTTCAAAAATGATCACGGGATTTCCTGAACTGATTTCTTTCATTAACGCCGGAAGGCCTTCGATCTGTACGGCCATCAATCCTTGTCTTCGGCTGGCTCCGACCAAGTCGGACTGTAGACTGCCTTTGAAACCGGGGGTGTAAACTTGTTTGGCCACGTCTTCGACAGTTACATTTTCGCCAGCCCAGCGCATTGCCATAGTTAGTGTGGCAGGTCCGCAGTAACCAGCTGACTGATCTATAAAATCCACATCACTGATCAAAAATGAACGAGGATAAGGACTTGTATCCGACAGCAGTTGTTCCGTTTGGACCGCTTTAGTCGCACAGCCGCCTAAAACGGCTGTTACAAATATAAAAAAAAGGAAAATTGTTTTTCGCATAATTATTTAAATACGCTTAACCAAGTAGATGATTAAAACAACGATCAATATTGCGAATAATATATCGCCACCAGCTTTGGCTTCTTTTACTTCGCCGGCAAGTTGTTGCAATTCTTGTTCAGAAAGGCTGGCAATACGTTTTGAAATTTCTGATTCAGAAACACCTTCTTTGGCTAACTGATTTCTTACTTCAGCCGTACTTAGAAATTCGCGAATTTCATTTTCAGTTTGTGCACGATTTAAATCAGCAAGTACTAAACTAGTAGGGATCATGCTGTTTGTTTCGTTCACTAAAACTTCGGCAACAGCGATATTCGGAATATGTGACATTAGTAAACACATCATCGCGATAACTGCTAATTTAGAAAACTTCCATACCTTCATATATTTGTCCTTTAATAAAAATTATTTAACTAGTGTGTTCTGAAAAAGAAAAGCCAAAGAAAGAACACCAATATTCCGGGAACACCTAACATATAAAGAACGACCGGCGCTAGAACTCTTCCTGATGCATTTTCAATTGCTTGTTTCAACTTATCCTCCTCTGTAATTTTTCCTATTTAAAAGCAAAGCCAAGGCCAAAAATTTTTTTTGCGAGATCGTTTTTGCTGAGTTACAGTTAATAAGATTAGTGAAAAACGCCCCGCCTTCAGTTTAACTGGGGAAGAATGCGCCACATTAATTGATCTATTCTTGAGATATCCTTAACTGGAAATTTTTGTTCACAGTATTCACAGGTCTTAAGGCCAACGACCATAGACTAAATCCGGCATTCTGAATGAAGTTTTTCGCTATAAAAGTCGATAAAAGAAATGTGAAAGTATTAATAAATAAAATTATAAATAGATTATCAATAAGGATCACGGTTCCATTGAGCCTAACCTTTCTATTTTTTGTTTCTGGATTTGCTTATATTTATTGGGACTTCGAATCTTCACGTGCGAAAGCCAACGCATACACAAATTTTCAACAATCAAAACATTGGGCACAAAAAGTATTTTCTGAACCCATTTGGACCTATGACATGGATTTAATCCAAGATCTCACCAAAGCAATGGTGGAAACTCCCGACCAATTTATCGTCGCTATAGATGTTATTGATCGTGATGGGCAATTGATAAGTACTGCTTCAGCCGATGTTGAGACTTCCAAGGAAATGATAGTAGAAAAATTTCCAATTGTTCACGGGGATGACTTTGTAGGTGAAATTAAATTGACCGCAAAGCCAATCGACTTATGGGAGTACTTAAAAAGCTTAAAAATGATCATCGTGACCGCTGCACTTTCAATGACCTTTATGGTTGCGGCTATTTCCTTTTTTACTTTAGAGAAATTTTTAATCCGTCGTTTAAACGAGCTTTCAGCCAATTTAGAAAAAATTGAGAAGGCCAATTATAAAATTAATTTGCAGCAAAGTTATTCCTACGAGATGGAAATTCTTGCAAACTCGTTCAAAAGGGCTATTGCCGGAATTGAACGGCGTGATAACGAATTGTCCCACTACGCTTCAAATTTGGAAGATCTAGTTGATCAGCGCACAAAGGAACGTGATATTGAGCGGGTTAAAGCAATGCATTCGGCAAAATTGGCTTCACTTGGTGAGATTTCAGCCGGAGTTGCTCATGAAGTTAATAACCCATTATCAGTGATTTTGGGACATATTGTTTTGATTGAAAAGAAAATGGCCAACGGGCAACCGACACCAGATCTATCCAGACATTTGTTAAAAATAAGAGAAATGTCAGAACGAATTAGTCGTATTATTAAAGGGCTTAAATACTTTTCGCGAAATGCTGAAAACGATCCTTCCTTGAATTTTTCTTTAAAAAGTATGCTACAGGAAGTTCAAATTCTTTGCGGTTTGAAAATCAAAGAACATGGAATTGAATTTAAATCATCAGTTCCGATCGATGATATAATAATCGCAGGAATGGAAGTTCAAGTTTCGCAGGTTGTGGTTAATTTAATTCAAAATGCTATCGATGCAGTCAAATATATAAAAAAGCCGATAGTGGAACTGACTGTGAAGGAAATGAATGGTCAATGCTTCTTGACGGTATCTGACAACGGCTGTGGGATTCCAACGGAAATTCAGCAAAAAATATTTCAACCATTTTTTACCACCAAACCGGTTGGCAAAGGAACTGGGTTAGGACTATCAATTGCGCATGGAATTGCAAAACAGCATAAAGGCGATCTTGTTGTCAGAAGTGTACCTGGTAAAACGGTTTTTGAATTTACTATTCCCATCGTATCTTCCCACTCACAGAAAAAAGCGGCTTAGTAAGCCCTAACCTTGCAAAATTTAATCCTTCAGGGGTTCGGTCTTAAGATACTTGTCCAAGAGTTTTTGATATTCACCGTTAGACTTAATTTCACTTAGTCCTGTATTAAATTCTTCGCATACTATTTTATCACGAAATACAGCGACCCGCGGGTTGGCCTTTGTATCAAAAATCCGATGAATGACGACTTTATTCTTAGTGTTAAGGTAGTCTTTTAAGTTTTGCTGGCAGTATTTAAAGACATTTAAATCCAAAACAATAACGGAAACTTTATCTGTCCAAAACATTTTGTTTTGCACCTGTTGATTTGAAGTATCTGTATCCTTTTTTAAAGTTTGCATCAACTGCGAATACTCTTCGCCCAAGTAACAATTGGCTTTGCTGAACGCAAGAAATGAATAATTCTTTAAATCAGAAACTTTGTTTAAAGTAACTTTGTTCTTAGCTTTTGATATGGCCACGTTTTTCTAGAATAAGTTGGGCGATGTCGAAATCAAGGCCCTTGTTTTGACTTTCGAAAATGTAAGGAGGGCGATAAACTCCGAAAACTATATTCAATGGTTTTTTGTATTTTGAGTTTGCGCGAATACATTTGGTTTAAAAAATAAAACAATGAGTGCTTAGGCAAAATTGATTTTTTTCATTATTTTAACTTAATCTAAGTTGCCCGAAACACAAAGTAAGATTTACTTGTTTTGGTACAGCTGTCTCCGCCATTCATATCTCTTTTCTCTATATCCACGTTATTTAGTTGAGCAATCGGGATTCCACAGTTTATTCTTTGTTTACAAGTATAAGGGATTTGAAATGACTAAAAGTTCTACGGTGATCAATCAGGGTAGCGATGTAGATTATCCGATACATTTCCAGCGTGGATGGTTCGAACGTTTTTTTCGCTGGTTATTAGGCGTCTCGGGAATTACTAAGAATCGTAAATATTTTCTTGAGACTACACTTACAACTGAAGGCATTTCTATTGCTCAGTTATTTAGGAACTCAGTCGTTGTACCCTGGTCAGCCATTGAATGCATGGATCTTTCCGGGTTGCAAGAATCACATTTTCAATTGATGAGTTTTAAGCCGCACAAATTTTTCCTAGTTATGATCCCTGATAATACTTTGCTACGAAGTAGTATCGGAGTCGAAAAAACCTGGTATGCTGCTAGTAATGTATTGGGACTTACCCAAATCAAGGCCGAAGATGCAGACTTACTTCGGTTACTGCTAAATGAAACGGCTCTGCAGAAAAATATTAAATTAGACGTAATCTCTTTAGGAGAATAAGTATGATTAGAAAAAATCTTTTAGAATGGCAGTGGTCCGATTATTTTTCGAAACATCGCCACCGCAACAACTTGGTATTGCATATGATTGCGGTGCCGCTATTTTGGATGGCTTTTTTGGATTTGGTTTTTGATGTGTGGACTGGGTCTCCCTGGATGGTCGCTATTGTTTGTTTATTGCTTTCGTTTGGACTTCAGGGGTTGGGACATAAGTTAGAAAAAGAAGTACCCACGCCATTTTTAGGTTTTCCTGATTTTGTGTCCCGTTTTTTTGTAGAGCAGTTTATTACTTTCCCGCGGTTTATTTTTATTGGTGAATTCTATCGGTCGTTAACCGAGCCCCCCGAGGGGCCGGATGTAAGTGGTTGATTATATTGAAAACCAGGTAGAATACTTAAAATATTAAAATAGATATTGATATATTAAAATTTTCAG
>JAYSSX010000075.1:0-2352 GCA_043720315.1 Pseudobdellovibrionaceae bacterium
TCAACGCAGCCTTATGGTCCGCACCGGATTGGGTTTTTCGTAAAGTCTGTTCAGAAGCAAGGATGGCTTCGACCACACCTACTTGATAATGGATAGACTTATTTTCTTCGATGGCATTAACGATGTCTGCATTTACTTCGGGTTCATTATTTATAAACTTATTAGATAAGTTTTGAAAGTGATAATTTTTAGTATGAGCATAACGAGAATCGTCTCTCAAGCTGTCGGCCCAATTAGAAACGTCAGCTAATGATTCGTTTCCTAATATTTTCTGGATCTTTTGTTTAGCGGATGAATCTAAATATTGTTCAGCGATGTAGCCAACTGTTTTGTGACCTACAGATCCCCATGCAAATAATTTAGATCCTGTTAATAGAACAAGTGTAAAAACTAAGTGGTTAATTTTCATAAGCACCCCCACAATTCCCTTCAGCATAGAGCGCGCCAAATTCAGATCCAAACCAAAGCCGTTTCACAATTTCTATTGCAGTTGAGTGCCATGAATAGGCCAGGTTTTGAAAGGATTACTTGATCTGTCGTAAGTATCATCCTAGTGAGGTTTGATCGGGCTATTCCAAGTCCCTAAATCGGCACCTGTAAAGCAATTAAGCGACTATAAGGGTTCAATTAGTTACGGGCTTTTGGTCTGATTTGCAGTTATATTGGCTGATGAAGTCCGTTTTAGTTTTCCTTTCAGTTTTAACTTTTGCTGCTGTATCGCTGCTGACAGCATGTGCGCATAAATCGCATCTCTCGAACGAATACAACGAGCAAATTGGCAAAAATACGGTGACGTCAAAAAGGACCATGGTTGTCTTTTTAATCGATGGATTGCCTTACGCCACTTTGCAGACTCAGTTAGAAAGAAAGAACCTTCCCAACATTCAAAGCTTTTTTATCAATCCTAATAATCAACTTTTTAAGGCCAGAACCGCATTTCCGGCATTAACATTCCCTTCAATCACTTCATTGCTTGAAGCGGCTCCTGTGGATAGCAGCGGTATTTATGGCAATCAGATCCTCTACGGGAATTCAACGTATCAATTAGAAGATCCGGCCAATTTTGCTGAGTTCAATAAAATGATTAAAGACCGTAGTGTTTTCGCACGATTTGACCAGCAAGGACTTAAAACCGTCAGCGCCTCATATGGTTTTACTTCGGACTCATTATCGCATCTTCAATTGAATGATGTAGAAGCGGCATTAGCCATCAAACAAAAGAACTACAAACTGGTTGATAATAAAATTATTAACTCCTTAGATAAACTATTAGTAGAAACACCTGAAGAAAAATGGCCGGATTTTATTTTTGTTCACTTAATCGGAATCGATTTTACCAGTCATGACTTGGGTGCAAATTCAGTGCAGGTGATATCGTATCTTCAGTACCTAGATTCCAAGTTAGCTCCGATTTTTCATCACTTAAATCAAGCGAGAGGTCGGAAGGTGGTTTCAATGCTGACCTCTGATCATGGATTTGACCGCAACCATGAGAAGGCACTAAACCTGGAGCAAGTTCTGCAAAAAGTTGATCCCCAAATCCAGGTTCTTAATGAGGGAAGGTATTTAAGTCTTTTTTTTCCTCCGGGCTGGTCGTTGGCAAAACGCAAAAGTGTCGTAAACGATATCGGATTGCATGCTGCTGTAGATATCGCGGCCCTTCGTTTTGAAGACACTGTCTATCTGCATTCAAAAAAATTGAAATTAAACTTTTCTTATTCAGAAGGTCGTTGTTCCCTTAGCGACTATAAATTGAATATTAATGACAATAGTTCTTGCCCGGAAACTATGGATGTTCAAATTCAGAAATCTTATTATCCCTATTTTGTCGAAAACATTTCTCACTTTTTCAAAGTATCCGGACATCCTGACGCTGTTATCATCGCAAAGTCGGGCGTAGCCTTTCGAAATGATTACGCCGCATATCACGGGGGACCGACCCCAGCCGAAACTATTGTGCCTTTGTTAATGCATAATTGCAATATTGTGCCGCAATCACGCATTCCTTCCTTAGCAGAATTGTTGCGCTTCTTATAGGTCTAGGAGAACGTTAAATTTGTCCCTGATATCCTCTTTAATTTAGACTCAAAGCGTATTTTTTCTTTGTCTACTCGCATCTGGACTCTTTGGAAAACGGTTTATATGTAACAATCGAGTTACATAATCATCTAGCAAGGAAGGCGGAGTAATGATAGAGCTTGAGAAAATGGATTACAAAATAAGGCATCCTAACGCAGATGTAGCATACTCTAAACTAGCACATCAGTTTTTGGTGCATAGCCAGATTAAGCCCCAGTTTCCGCTGGAACTGATTCAAAGATTTTTTCAGCGATTAATTTCGTCCGAAAAAAA
>JAYSSX010000076.1:0-3962 GCA_043720315.1 Pseudobdellovibrionaceae bacterium
AAAAAGTTCTACTCAGCGGAAAAAGAGCATTGATTTTAGTTCCGGAAATTTCGTTAACTCCGCAATTGGTCGATCGTTTTATTCAACGTTTTGGCCAACAAGTCGCGGTTTTACATTCACAACTAACTGATCGTGAAAGAACAAATCAGTGGTGGGAAATTATAGATTCAAAAAAGAATATTCTCATTGGTGCCAGATCCGCCTTATTTTGCCCTATAGATAATTTGGGTCTGATCATTGTTGACGAAGAACACGAACCCAGCTTTAAGCAAGATGAAAAATTAAAATACAATGGTCGAGACTGCGCAGTTTATCTGGCGAAAATCAAAAATTGTCCAATTATTTTAGGTTCAGCCACTCCTAGTATTGAGTCGTGGCAAAATGCTATGGAGCAAAGATATATTCTGCTGAAAATGCAAAATCGAGTCGAGAATCGATCGCTGCCCGAAATTAAAGTTGTCGATTTAAAAAATTCAGACACCATCGAAATGCAGAAAAAACATCAGCTTCCGTATTGGTTGTCCTTCGAACTTTTTGAAAAGATAACTGAAACGCTTAATAATAAAAAACAAGTCGCTCTGTTTTTGAATCGTCGTGGAGTTGCGCAATTTGTTTCGTGTAAAGAATGTGGCCATACATTGATGTGTCACAATTGTGACATTTCATTAACTCTACATGGAAAAATGCATATGATTTGTCACTATTGTGACTATCATGAAAATTTAAAAGACGAATGTCCAAAATGTAAGTTAGGCGAAATGAAGCCAGTTGGACTTGGCACAGAACAAATCGAAAAAGAAATTGGACGGTTTTTTCCAGAGGCTACGTTGGCCAGGGCTGACCGCGATGAAATTTCCAGTCGTGCTGAATTAGAAGAGCTAATCAATGATATGGAAACACATAAGATTGATATTCTAATAGGAACGCAAATGATCGCAAAAGGGCTGGATTTTAAAAATCTAAATCTAGTTGGTATTATTTTGGCTGACGTTGCTTTTAATTTACCAGACTTCCGTGCAACCGAAAGAAGTTTTCAGTTGCTTACCCAAGTTAGTGGCCGCGCTGGTAGGCACGTTCAAAGCGAACTCGAAAAAGGTCAGGTTATTATTCAAACTTATAACCCTCACCACCCTAGCATTGAATTTGCTTTGAAGAATGATTTCGAGTCTTTTGCCGCCGAAGAACTTTTACACCGAGAGCAGCTATTGTACCCTCCAAAAGGAAAGTTGCTTGCCGTTCGGATCCAAGGAACTAGACTAAATAAAGTTGTCGAAGCGTCAAGACTTTTAGCCAACCGTGCCCAGCAATTAAAATCACGAAATGCTAATTACGCGTTAATAGAAGTATTAGGTCCCGCAGTTGCTCCTCTTTCTAAAATTAGAAATCAGTACCGTTATCATAGTTTAATAAAAAGCCCTTCGATAAAGACTTTACATCAATTCTACCGACAACTACTTTCGGATCAGACTTGGGTCCCACCTTCTATAAGAATTATTGTGGATGTTGACCCCATCAACCTTCTCTAGGACAATAGTTTTATGGCTGAAAATTGTGCTCGATGCGGTAAAAGTTCTGAAGAATTTCAAAACTTGGATGCTGGTTTAATTACTAAATTAAGAGAAGCAGGTAAGGGTGATTCATTTCCCGATAAAGTATGTGGCAGTTGCTTTGCCGAACTAGCCGGATCAGTTGCGCGCGGAAGTGTTCTATTAGCACGCGAAAAAGCCAAAGAACAAAAGAAACTGGTTTTGTGGAAAAGCCGAGTTAACCTGATCAAAAAAGCCCGGCAGTACATGAGCGACAAAATGTTTTCCGATGCGGCCGTTGCCTACGAAAAATATATCAAAGTTTTAGAAGTTGTTTTTGATGTGAAATCGGGTGAATTGAACGCTGAACATTTTAAGGATTCAGCACGAACTCAAGAATTAACTGTGGTTGCCAGCGTTTATTGGGATCTCTTGCGAATTTACGACACCAGTGAACGATATGGTGATCGACAAAAAAATGCAGCTAACAAATTAGCCCAATTTTTACGATTCACTCCCATTTATCCTGATATCTTAAGAAAAGCCGAAGCTTTCGAAAAAACCGCGAGAAATCCAGGCGTGATTAAGAGTTTTTTGAAATCTGCTTCAGATACAAAAGGGCGCTGTTTTATTGCCTCGGCGGCCTATAACTCTCCTTATGTCGATGAAGTACGCTTTCTTCAGGAATTCAGAGATCAGAAACTGTTGAATACCGCAAGTGGAAAAGGTTTCGTGTATCTGTATTACAAATTTTCCCCTTTTTATGCCGCGCTTTTAGACAAATATCCTTTGTTAAAACGCCCTACTCGCCGCTTTTTAAGCAGCTTAGTCAATCTTGCTCGACGTCAATCATCAAAGTAGTTGCCAATATCGTCTGCGTTTGCAGAAATCATAACTATGCAAACGAATAAAAAATCTTCTCATGTTTATGACTACGCGATCATCGGCTCTGGTTTATCAGGTTTACTGGCAGCCAATGCGCTAAACAAAGTCACCTCGAATATAATTCTTATCGAACAAAATGAATCTTTTGGTGGAACTAACAAATCTATTCAAACGCCGGTTGGAATGGTTAACAACGGACTTCGATTTTTTCCAGAAACAAACAATGCTCAACAAGCCATTGCTTATCTGGAAATGCTTTTGATGAATCACCTAAACCCAACCGTTGAGGATAACCAGGTTTATACTTTTGAAAACGGTGGCCTGAAATCCTTTGTTGGATTTGGCGAGTCTCACCCTAATTTCTATGAAGAGTTTTCTTATTTCTTAAGTACAAAAAAAATCAAATTGAATTTAGAGCCGCACGAATGGGTTCAAATGCTATTTAATAATTTTACCGGAGATTTTTTACCGCGGTCTCAAGTTACCAAATTTGTGAAGACCGAAGAGAAAATTTCTCAATGTATTATTAACGGACAAAAAAATATCGTTGCCTTAAATTTCATTTATTGTGGTCCAACTAAATATTTAAAGGCGTTAATGCCCACTGATTTCAATTTCGGCCGTAAAACTAAAAATACATTTGGAGCAGCCGTTGGAATTGATTTTTTGCACGGTGATCAAATTTCTGAACATTTAAATTTACATTTGTTAAATGGAACGACTGATGACGAAATGGGCCCTTGTGTGGGTCATTTCTTTTCGGCAACCACCCTTTCTGACGAACCTGTGCAATATTCGCAGTGGGTGACCTTTTTAAATCAAGAAGATATTGAAGATACCGAAATCATCGGAGCCAGCTTAAAGAAAATTAAAAAACAAATTAAAAGGGCTTACCCAATTGCATTTGATAAATTGAAATTCGAAAGAATTATAGTCAACGAAGCGTTCACAGGTTCTGATCTTAAAATCAATGCGAATTTGAATTTAACCGGGTTGGATAATCTTTGGATTGGATCTCCGCAAGCGCATCAACAAAGAAATATATTGGGTTGTTTATTACAATCACAGCTGCTGACAGCTGCGCTAGGCTGCAATCCGTTAGGTTTAGATCTTCAGATAAAAGAAGAAGTCCCTGAAGCTACTAATTCTTAGCTAAAAATATTTCTAAAAAATTTTTGTTAGTTTTTTTTCTAATACGATAAACTCAAGGTCGAATCTTTTTGGTATTCCAAACCGCTCATCACCATAAGGGAAGGCTTCCGTTTCGCCTGTGGGTTTATAACCTTTCGAAAGGTACCAATTAATCAGTTCGGTTCGAATCGAAATAACGAACATTCGAATTTTCCAAGTTTGATTTTCGACCGCATATTTTTCACAAAAATTGAGAAGTGTTTTACCAATGCCATGGTTTTGTAGGCTGGGTTTGCTTGTTAACATACTTAAAAATAGATAATCGTCTTTTTTTTGCAACTTTACACAAGCAGTAATTTCTTTATTCACTACGGCTTTAAATATTTGAATATCGGGATCCAAAATGTCTTTTTCTAGGCC
>JAYSSX010000077.1:0-2409 GCA_043720315.1 Pseudobdellovibrionaceae bacterium
CTTTACCCGTTCCTAAATAAGAATAATCGTGGTCATAGACAGGAATCAGTTCTTCGCCTTTGGTGATGACCGCTTCATCTCTGGTCAATGTTCCCAAAATTTCTTTTTTCTTGGTATCTATGCTGATAATCGGGTTATCTTTCATCATCATAAACAGTGCCAACAAAAATGAAATTATCCGAAACTGTTCGCTTCTATCAGGACTTGTTCCCGTTGTTAGCGTCTTGGCGGGCTTCCTTTTCCGATACCCATTCGCGTATAAAATCCTTTTGATACACTCTGTTCCGACTTCTTCCTGATACGTCTTTTGTAAATGAAGCGCAATGTCGCAATTTCTTAAATGCGTCCATTTAATTGTTTCATCCGTTGGACTTCCCGCTGTATTTTCTTCCACATATTCAAGTATCCAACTCGTCAACTCCGCTATTGCCGCTTCTTTTTTTTCGTCCTCCGCCTGTCACTCTTTGCCGCGCATAATCAACTTCGTAATTATTCTCAGCTAATTCCCGCAACCCTTTATTGATCGTCTGACGAGAACAGCTAAACACTCCAGCGACATAGCGTTTACTACCGACTCCTAGCCGTTCATACTCCATTGCTAGAAAATGTCGTCTTTGCTTTTCAGGCAAACTCGCATAATAGCTCAGTTGCTTTTCGATAAATTCGCTTTCATAATATTCTTTCTTTTTACTCATCCTTGATTTGATGCTTAATCTTTTCAAATGGGTTAGTTTATTTAATTTGCTTTACTTAGTAACAAAGGGAAAATAAAGTTACCCGTTTGAAAACCCGTGAAAACCATTTCTTCCGCCAAGAAAATTAGAACGCTAAGGAATATGTAAAAAATAACTTATAAAGGTTGTATTTGGTAATTCCATTTTGGTAACACCTCATGAAAGACTATCGTCATTGTTTCTTTGAAGTTTTCACTATACTTTCGTCCGTTATGATATAGTTTTTCATTTATCCACACCACTACTTTTAGTCCTCTTTCGGTGGTTGTTTTCTCAGCTTGTTCTTTGACGATTTCATAGTTCTCAAACACCATGGCTTCCCAACTTCTTTGCAAATGTGGAAATAGTCGGTGTTCGATTGGATTATACTTTGAGCAATAGGCTGGATAATGCGCGATGGTGAACTTGATTTTCAGTTCATTTGATAACTTTTGCAAATCCTCTTTGACAATGTAATGCAGACACGAATTACTTCCTCCGCCATCCATCAAAAGCAACATTTCTTTCGCTTCCGGATAGTCTTTGTTTATCTCGTTTTGCCAATGATACCGCAAATTATCACACAAAAATTCAGATGTGTCTTTGCTCTTTCCGATGCTTAGATAACCTTTATTTGTTCCCACATCATAGATCCCGTGCGGCACGATTACGCCTTCGGCTAAACTCGTAAAATCGTGGTCATACACTACTCTTTTTTCTTGACAATATGACTTGCCAGCTCGATAGAATTGTCCGATAAACTCCTTTTTCTTCGTATCTATGCTCAATATCGGCAACCCGCTGTTCACAAACCTCTCTTTTATTTGCTTGATGTTTTCAAACTGTTCATCTCGATTTTCAACCTCTTTAATCGTCATCGTTTTGCTCATTTTTCGTTTCACCAAGCCTTTCAGTTTAGTCAACTGTTTGACAATAAAACGACTCGTTTGCAAACCTTTCTGACCAAATAATTTGACTATCTGAGAGTCTTTTAAATTTGTCCACCGAACTTTTTCATTCATCGGCGAACCTGCCATTTGGGCTTCGACAATTTCATCAAACACACTGCTTAACTCCGCTTCGCGGTCAATGTTTTTTTTCTTCCACCACCAACTTGCCGAATTCGTTTGGAAATTTCCGCCCCATTAGAAATCTCGACTAACTCTTTTTGTCCTACCCGAATTGTATGCGGATGAATATCCAGTTCCTGGGCGACTTGACGAACCCCAAAATAACCAAGTTCGTTGGCTTTCAACGCTGCAAAAAGACGCTTCTGTTTTTCATCCAAAGACTCGAAGAATATCTGTTCCAAAGTTTTACTCATAGCTGATACCTTTTCAAATTACCAATTTATTAGTATTGTATCATTATAAGTTATTTTTTACACGTTCCTAAGGAAAACTATATAATTTCAAAGATTCAATATTTTTGAGATAGCTTATAATATTGTTTTACTCGGTCTTTTCAAAACCAATCTTCTCACGCACCGCATAAATCGCTTTATCCTGCGATTCGTGATAAGTTCGCACCTGCATTTCAGCTAACAAGCCCATTAAAAAGAATTGCAACGAAATGGCGAACATAACGATACATAAAATTGGTAAAGGTGTTTCAACAAAATCTGCTTGGAATTTTGGAAAGCCCAGATGACCTGCCAGTTTAAGAAATATTGCATACAGCCCCGAAAGAATTGAAA
>JAYSSX010000078.1:0-1570 GCA_043720315.1 Pseudobdellovibrionaceae bacterium
GAACAAGAATACAACGAAGCAACGAAGCAAAATAAAACGAGACTTATTTTTTTGAAAGTGTATACAAGTGGTGAAAGAAATACAAAAGAGCAAAGACTAATTAAAAAAGCAGAAAAGGAAATTGTAAGAAAGAAATTTTCCTCTGAAATAGAATTAAAAACCGGTGTATATGCTGCCTTAGTAAATTACCTATCTGAAAAAGGACATTTACGAACTACTCCATTTGATGCAGCTACAAATAGTGCTTCCTTAAAAGATATTGATAGTAAAAATGTCCGTGCATTTGTTCAAAGAGCAAAGAGTGTAAGAAAATTTCCTTTACCGGTTTCCTCAACAGTCATCGAGATATTGACTCGATTAAGTTTAGTTAAAAACAATCTTCCCGTAAACGCAGCTATTTTACTTTTCGGTAAAAATCCACAAAAATTTATTCAAAGCTCTGAAGTTAAATGTGCCCACTTTCATGGTAAGGTCGTCAGTAAGCCCATCCCTTCTTATCAAATTTACAAAGGCGATGTTTTTGAACTTGTCGATCAAAGTGTTGATTTCATTCTTTCAAAACTTAATGTTGAAGTAGGAACGAGAGATCGGACGAATCAGGTTCCTGTTAAATATGAAATACCAAGAGCTGTAGTTACCGAAGCTATCGTAAATGCAATTGCACACCGTGATTATAGCAGCAATGGCAGCGTACAGGTAATGCTTTTTTCAGATCGTTTAGAAATATGGAACCCAGGCACACTCCCCTCAACTCTCACTTTGAAGAACCTCAAGGAAATTCATGGTTCTGTTCCTGTCAATCCATTGCTTGCAGACCCAATGTATCTGGCAGGATATATTGAAAAGTTAGGAAGTGGTACTCAGGATATTTACAGGTTGTGCAAAGAGGCTCGTTTAAAAGAACCACTATTTATTTTGGATGATGGTTTTAGGGTTGCTATTTGGCGCACCAGGGGAGTTACTGGGGGAGTTACTGGGGGAGTTACTGGGGAAGTTACTGGGGAAGTTACTGGGGAAGTCAAACGTGTAGTCCTTGTATTGAATGGAGAATTAAAAAGATCAGAAATTCAAGAAGCATTAGATTTAAAAAGTGATGATTATTTCAGGGTCAATTATATTAACACATCTTTAGATTTGGGTTATATCGAAATGAAATACCCTAAAAGTCCGAATCATCCAAATCAACGATATAGGCTTACTGCAAAAGGAATAAAACTAAAGCAGCAACTTTCCAAGTCCAAAAAGAAAAAATGAGTACAATCGGCCAAATAGAACGAGTAACCCAAAACCGAATAGTAAAATTGTTCCATGAACAATTGAAATATGACTACCTCGGCAATTGGGAAGATCGCACAAATAGCAATATCGAAGAAGAATATCTACGAAGGTTTTTAGAAAAAAAAGGATACAGTCAAACTCAAATCGCAAGAACATTAGATAAATTACGTACCACATCTTCCAACTACGACGGAAATTTATATGCCAATAATAAAAATGTTTACAGCTTGCTTCGATATGGAGTTCCTGTTAAAATAGATGCCGGTGATAATTATGAAATAATTGATGTTAT
>JAYSSX010000079.1:0-2184 GCA_043720315.1 Pseudobdellovibrionaceae bacterium
CTATTTTATTGAAGACAACCATGTGAAAATTGAAGTGGTTGACTCAGGGTTGGGCATTCCCGCAGAAATTTCCGAAAAGATGCTGCAGCCATTTTTTACTACCAAAGAAGTGGGTAAGGGAACTGGTTTGGGATTGAGTATTTCCAAAGGTATTATTGAGGATCATAGTGGCAAATTTTACTATAAACAAAAAGCCAACCACACCTGTTTTGGCATTGAATTACCACAAATTATCGAGTCGCCTTCGGTTAAGAAACCGAGAGTACGTCCAGATCTTTCTGTCTAATTTTTCTTATTTCTTCTGGAATTCCTTTAAGAATCGAATCGGCAAGTGCTTCAATTAAGGCACCCTTGTAATGCTCTCTTCTGTAAACTAGTCCAATTTCTCGGGCCGGGATAGGTCTGTCAAAGTGAACCAACTTTGTGGCGCTACCGATGGTCTCAGTGGCCAAAGCAGGCAGCAAAGTATATCCACCATACGAGTTTACTAAGTTTTTTAATGTTTCAAGACTGCCGCTTTCAAACTTGTACTTTTTGCTTTCGGTCTTTGCAGACGGTAGCGAGCAAACATCCAAAACTTGATTGCGTAGGCAGTGACCTTCTTCAAGTAACCAAATATCGTTAAATTTTAGTGACGAATGTTTAACTTTCTTCAACTCACCAAGTTCATGGTCCTTGCGACAAAGGATAGAAAATGGTTCGTAGAAAAGGGGATATTCAAAAATTTTTGGCTGCTTAATTGGCGTGGCCAATAGGCCAACATTTATTTCATCGGTCTCCAGGGCCTCTACAATTCGGTGAGTTTGCATTTCCATAATTTTTAGAGTTAATTGTGGATAATTCTTCTCTAAAATAGGCAATAGTTTTGGCAAAACATAAGGAGCGATGGTTGGAATAACTCCAATTGAAATTTCACCATCAACTTCACTTTTTTTTCCCATGCTAATAAGATCGGGAATTTTTTTAGCTTCAAAAAGGATTAGTCGGATTTGTTCGATTATTTTTTTGCCTTCATCAGTTAGCAGAATTGGTTTTTTACTGCGGTCAAAAATGACCACACCAATGTCCTCCTCCAATTTTTGAATCTGCATACTTAATGTAGGTTGGGTAATGAAACAAGATTCTGCGGCCTTCGCAAAGTGCCCGAATTTGTGCACGGCAAGAACATATTCTAATTGCGTTAAAGAAAAGTTAACTTTTGAATTCATTTTCCGCTCCTACATGGCGCATTTCATTATTGAGGTAAAGGCTGTAAGTGGATGAAACCTAACATAAATCAGCTTATCACAAGTGATAGATAAAATCTATAACTAAATTTAGTTAATCGAATATACATATTCTATGGACAGACGATATGGTTAATGTAAGTAAAAACCAAAACACATAAGGAGTGTATCATGATGACATTAATTAACTCTAAAGTACCTGATTTCAAATCTCAGGCTTTCGTTAATGGAGATTTTAAAACAATTACTCAAAACGACTTAAAAGGAAAATGGTCGGTATTTTTCTTTTACCCGGCCGATTTTACTTTTGTTTGCCCAACTGAATTAGGCGACATGGCTGATAAATACGAAGCTTTCAAAAAAATGGGAGTAGAAATTTATTCAGTAAGTACAGACACTCATTTTGTGCACAAAGCATGGCATGATACTTCGGACACGATTAAAAAAATTAAGTATCCTATGTTAGCTGATCCAACTGGTTATCTTTCAAGAGCGTTTGGGGTTCATATTGAAGAAGAAGGTTTGGCATATCGCGGAACTTTTTTGATCAATCCAGAAGGTCAAATTAAGATTGCAGAAGTAAATGATAACGGCATCGGTAGAAATGCTGATGAGTTACTAAGAAAAGTCCAAGCGGCCCAGTACACGGCGACTCACCCGGGAGAAGTTTGTCCAGCTAAATGGACACCTGGCGACAAAACATTAAAACCAGGCCTGAATCTGATTGGTAAAATCTAATAAGATTTATATTTGAAAAATTAATAAAACGACGTTTTTGCGTGCAGGTATAGGCCGGCATGCTTGTAAATGGAGAGAAGGGAGATCAGATGTTAGATGCAGAAATCAAACAACAATTAAAAACAGTGTTTGCGGATTTAAATGCAAATGTTAGTTTGGTTTATTCAGATGTGGAGCATGCGGATCAAGCAGAACTTCTTTCCCTGTTAGAATCATTGTC
>JAYSSX010000080.1:0-1623 GCA_043720315.1 Pseudobdellovibrionaceae bacterium
TCAAAGAAGTTGAAGGCGGAGATTCACAATGAGGTTAATCATTTTAGCTATCCTGCTCGTATCAAATTCAGTCTTTGCTTTAAATAAATCGAGAAAAATCGAAACCAATAATGATGAAGTCTCCGAAGTTAAAACTGCACTTGGCATTGCTACAAAAGTTATTTTACCAGAAAATCCAAATTTGCCACCCATCATCGGAGACATGAGTGCGTTTAGAGTTGAATCCATTGATAAAGGGTATGCAATTAAGCCTCTTCGATACGGAGCTAAAACAAATCTTTTTATCAGTACCGATTCAAGATCGTATTCTGTAAAGCTTTTGATAGTAAACCAAGACTCTGCCGACTACATCGTCTACTTAGTCCCGAAAGAGCTCAAAACTAAGAATCAAATCGTCTGGCGCGATTTCAAACGAAAGGTAAAGTCTGAAACATTTTCAATTGAAACAAAAAGAATTGGGAAGTCTAAAGACGGGTTTGTAGTTTTAGAATTCTCGCTGACTTCAAAAATGAAAAATTTTATCGAACCAGAATGGTTTTGGTTGAAGCAGGGAAAAGAATCGAAATCAATCCACAGTCTGATTTTTTCCTCGAGAGAAATTGATTCTGATAAGCCGATTGTGGCAGCCCTAACTTTGGATCGCCGCGATTTAAGCTCAGAGCTGGCAGCAGTAATTGAAATTAAATATCGAGAAGGTCTTCGGTTAGAGATTCCAAAGGAGTTTTTATGGAGAAAGTAAAAAACATTTTTAAATCTTTAAAAGTCTTGTTGGTAGAAAATATAAAAAAAGCAAAAGACCTCTTTGTTAAGAAAAAAACAAGCTTGACGGCGAAACAAGATTTAGATTTTAAAAATGTATCGGTGGCTTTTTTTGGAGTGGTTGGTCTTTTTTTGGTGTTAGGGATGCTAATGCCATCAGATGACAATCGCGTTTTCAGACATGTCGCCAAAGATCCTCCTCAAAAGACAGAGCCCAATCAAAAAACTACATCAGAGCAGAAGCCAACAAATTCTACATCAAACATTTGGGGTAATGGATCTGCGGGCCTTTCAAGTGGTCAAAGAGTTGGCTCGCAAGTCAATTACAACACCGCAATGGTGATCGGATCTAAAAATGGAAATTCTAGAACTGAACTTCATGCTGGGACTAAGATTAGACTTCAAATTATTGATAAATTTGTGGCCTCGCAAGAAGGAACACCAGTCATTGCGAAATCCGTCGAAGATGTGACGTCCGATTCAGGCAATTCAATTCCGCAAGACTCCCTCTTCTACGGGGAAGCCAGCTACGAAAAATCGTCAGGCCGAGCCATCATTCAATTCAAAAAAGTCAGCTATCCTAATGGGACTATTCGAGATATTTCAGCTTCCGCCGTTAGCAGCGATGGTATGTCGGGCCTTGAGGGAAACGTGAAATCTGATTCAGCCAAGAACTCTGTAGGTCAGGTCATTACAACATTTGTCGGCGGCCTTGCCGCAGGTTCGGTCGAACGAGATTTCATGGGCAATTCAAAAGGTGGTGTTAGTAATGGCCTACTGCAAGCTGTGTCAGAAACAGCTCGTGATCGAGCACAAAAATACGGTGAAAGTATGAAAGATGCTCGGGAATGGATTGAAATCAGT
>JAYSSX010000081.1:0-15205 GCA_043720315.1 Pseudobdellovibrionaceae bacterium
GAAAGTGAACCGGAAGTCGATCGCATCAGCCAGTTGGCCAAAGAATTAGGGGTCACTGCTGATTTGGTGCTTAGGTTAAACCCCAATATTGATATTAAGACCCATCCTTATATTGCAACCGGTCTTAAAGAGAATAAGTTTGGGATTGAGATTTCCAAGGTCGATGTCCTGATTCAAAAATGTTTACAGCCAGGAAGTCATCTTCGATTGAAGGGCATTAGTTTACATTTAGGATCACAGATGCTCGAGATTGATAGTTTTGCTTCGGCATTGCAGTTGATAAAGCCATTGTTTTCTAAATGGAAATCTCAGGTAGCCAGCATGGATCGGTTCGATATAGGCGGTGGTTTGGGCATCATTTATCACCACCGCGAGCAGCCGGATTTTTTGAAAACAGAGGCCGACTTGCTGGCCAGCTACTCCCAAGTCATAAAGACGCATTTGGCTGACTTTCAAAAGCAGGGCATTCAGTTGCAGTCCGAACCCGGACGCTGGTTGGTGGGACACTCCGGGGTTTTAATGACTGAAATCCAATACATAAAACAGACTGAACACAAAAAATTTATGATAGTTGATTCAGGCATGAACCACCTCATGCGCCCCAGCCTTTATCAAGCTTACCATGAAATCTACGCGTTAAAGGACTCTTCTTCTGCCGAAGAAAATTTTGATGTCGTCGGTCCTGTCTGTGAATCTTCAGACTACTTTGCAAAAAATCGTTTGCTTAAAGCGGCAGCCGCCGGCGACTTTCTAGCTGTCGCTGACGTCGGTGCTTACGGGTTCAGTATGTCAAATAACTACAATCTTCATTCTTTGCCGCAAGAAATTTTTATTGGTTAAACCTTAACGAATTCAGTTCCAAATTGGATCCGAACGTTAACGATCAATGTATTTTTTTGCTGGCGTTGTTGAGAAAAATTAATAAAGCGAAAAAATATATATAAAAAAAACAAAGCTGTTATATAAGTGAGGGCGAACATAATAACAGAAAGAACAATTAATATGAAAAACAGTTTTTTGAAACTAATGACCACGGTACCATTTTTGATTATTATTAATGCTTGTAATCGGTCTTCGGACAAGATTGTAAGTGATAATAACAATCAAAGATTTTATGCGCAAATTGCCAACGAATACGTTGTGCAGTTTTCTGCCGTTTACAGAACCGAAATGACCTCTCTTGATGAAGTGGCAAAACTCGCTGATTGGCAAAAACAAAACATGGAAAGATACCAGGTTGCTGAAACTGTAGCGTATTTATTTGGTCCAGCTACTAATCGTGAAATCGGCGGCTCAAAAAGAGATCAGTTGATTCAAATTAATTGGAGTGGCGCTTACGTAGGGACTTATGGGCAAGTAGAATTACCTTACACTTATAGTGGCTCATGGATTTTACATCAAAATTATAAATCAAATTTTCAGTTGCCGATTCCGTACAACGAAAGCGTTGTGTATTCAACTGATTGGAAGCTTTGTACTGACTCTGCTCCTGAACATCAAACACAAAGTTTTTATTGGTATTTCTGGGATCCAACTCGTTCTGGATGTGATCATATTGTAGGTGTTCATTACCAATTAATCACTTTGAAGATCAGCAAGCAGACTGTCCCAACTCAGGCGACTTATCCGCAGTATGATGATCTTTTGAAAAGTAACGGTATCAACCGTAACTTACAAATGACTATGGCATTCGGATATGTTGAAGATCCTTCAGAGTTTCAACCCTTTACTGATACTGATTTTGGAATTCGCGAATTCCAAAAATCTGTGAAGAAAACTCGTGCGTCTCTGAAAAAGTATAAACCAACTGAAACTGCGATTTTACAAGGAGAGTACTTAAATGCTCCAACTCCAGACCTTCAGATTGGGGTTCGTTTCCAAGGGATGAAAGACGGAGTGCAATTCACAATCAATGTAGTTGCTACTGCTGGAATCGATCAAATGGAAATATTCGCGAAGTCTTTTGCTCATGACCATGATGGAGTTTTTGGATGGTTTGGTCACTCACGAGTAGGTTCGGGTTTTGATGCCAATAACTTTGGACAAATGCTTAAGAACAATCCTTCTTATTACAGCATCAGTGATCAGTACCAATTGATCTACTGGGGTGGATGCAATAGCTACAGCTATTACTCTTTACCATTTTTTAAATTTAAAGCAGCTAAGGATCCCCAAAACGATCCAAATGGAACTAAAAAATTAGACATCTTAGGTAACGGTTTACCTTCATTATTTGCTTTCAACGCTTTTAATGCAGAAGTAACTGTTAATACTTTTATGAACTGGGAAGCACGAACAAGTTATCAAGAAATCGTAGATACACTTGAAAACAATGCTACTAGTTACGGCACGACGGTTCTGGTAAATATTCTTGGTGATGAAGACAACCAGTAAAATAAAGCGGAGCTCAAAAAGCCGTGATTAACGAAAGCCCACGAAAGTGGGCTTTTTTTATTTCAGCAACAGTTTAATCAGGTAATTAATCTCTTTAATCTTTGCGCGCCGAATGTTCAAAAAAATCAAACGAATCAATTGGAGCTTTATTCTAATTTCAAAAACGGGGCGGATGTAATGAGAGTTCTGCATTTTCAGAAATCTTCTAGAGATAATAATGCGATTGCGCTGAAATAAAAATGTGGTGTAAAACGAATTGCCTTGGGTTGTTTTTCCAACTTTGTGAGCAATTTCGATATCGGGACTTTGCTTAAGAAGTAAGCCTTTCTTGTGGGCTCGCATACTGTAATCGACATCTTCCCAATACGAATGCAAAGATTCATCGAAGTCTCCATTCTGTTTCCAAAAGTCTCTATGTATAGCAAAGGCTGCTCCATGCACATAAAACATATTAGTAGTTCCTGTTGAAGTTTTTAAGTGTCGCAGTTGTCCGTTGCTAGCGTTAAACTCTCCTCCCCAGCTACCTACATAGTCCGTCTTTCTAAGGGTTATTTTCGGCGCAATAAAGCTGGAAGTTTGTTTGTTAATAAATTCATCACGATCCATTTTTTTAAGTAGGCAATCATTGGTTAAAAATAATATCCAATCTGTCGGAATGGCAAAAATGTGTTTCAATCCAAAATTAGTACCGCCCGTATAACCTTGGTTCGTCTCAATAATAAGGTGATGAATATTTGGGTAGGCTTTTTGAACATTGGCAATATGTTTGGTTTCAGAGCCATTATGAACCAGAAAGATCTCTTCATCTCTAAAAAAAGATTTTGCCGATAGCACACAGTCTTTAGTGATTTCCGGATGATTGAAACTAAGGATGAGGACTTTAATATTCACGAACGGATTCGAAATCAGATCGCTTTTGTTTTCGCTCGATTTCAAAAGTGAGGTCCTGATGTTTTCCTTTGCGATCCGGAAAACGCTCAAATTGGTAAGAGCAGTTTTTAGAGCAAGTATCTTTAATCCAATCTTTTTCCGAACAATCCGTGCAAATTAAAGTCGACGTATCACAACGTTTGCATTCAATTTTTACGTCTGCCGGCTGACCACAATGGGGACATAGTTGATATTTTTTTGTCGGAGCCAGATTTTGATCCAAGGCGACTCTGTGATCAAAAACAAAACATTCGCCTTCGTACTGATCGTTGGGAAATTTTTCCAAGTAATTAAGAATTCCGCCTTCCAACTGGTAGACATTATCAAATCCTTGTTCTTGTAATTCCAGAATTCCTTTTTCACAACGAATGCCGCCTGTGCAAAAAATTAATACTTTTTGTTCTTTTTTCAGATTTTGTTCTTTGATAAATTTTGGAAACTCGGTAAACACATCAGTATTTGGATTGATTGCCTTTTTAAAGGTTCCGATTTTGTATTCATACCAGTTGCGAGTATCGATTAATAAAACATCACTCTCTTCTTTTAAAACGCGGTTCCATTCTTGCGGAGTTAAGTGATGATTGGTTTTAGCTTCAGGAAAAAGATTCGGTGTTTTTAACGTTACGATTTCTTCACGAATTTTAGTTTTAAATCGACGGAAGGGAGCTTTGTCACAAGCGGAATCTTTGAACAGTAGTTCATCTAAACCGAGACTCTGCAAAATGAATTGTTTAAATAATGTTAATGATTCTTCGGAGTGGGCGCTGACTGTGGCATTGATGCCTTCTTTGCCTAAAATAATTAAACCCGAAACCGTCAAATCATCGGCTTTGTCTTCGATTTGTTTTTTGATTAATTTGAGTTCAGATAGGTGAACGAATTTGTAAAATGTTGTTACATAATACTTCTTGATAGAAGTGTTTTTGCTTGTTATTGATTCCATCGGAAATACTCCAAATATTTTTCAGGAAATGTTTTGCATTGTATTATACGCCAAAGGTAAAAAGATCAATGAAAAGCTCCCACAAAAGGCCAATTTGTAATGACTCTATCCAATGCTGACGTTCAGGAAGTTAAAAGACGCCGTACCTTTGCGATTATATCCCATCCTGATGCGGGTAAAACGACTTTAACTGAGAAGTTACTTTATCATGGCGGAGCCATCCACGAAACTGGCGAAGTGAAGGGTAAATCGGGAACCAAGGCTGTTACCAGCGACTGGATGGAGCTAGAGCGCCAAAAAGGTATTTCGATTACTTCCAGTGTAATGACTTTTGATTACAATAAGTTACGTATTAATTTACTGGACACTCCCGGCCATAAGGACTTCTCTGAAGATACTTACCGGGTTTTAATGGCTGTTGACAGTGCATGTATGTTGATTGACGTCGCAAAAGGTGTCGAGGAAAGGACAAAAAAACTTTACGATGTTTGTCGCTATCGAAACATTCCTATTTTTACCTTTATCAACAAATTAGACCGCGAAGGTAAAGATCCATTAACCCTGATCGATGAGATCGAAAAAACCTTGGGTATGAATTGTCATCCCGTGACTTGGCCAATCGGTATTGGTCAAAGGTTCAAAGGAATCTACAATCGTCTTAAAAAGCAAGTAATGCTGTACGATCAAAGGCGCGAAGGCGACGAGATAATTACTTTTAATGTTTCTGATATAACCGATCCCTCTTGGCGTGATCAAGTTTCGGAAGAAATATATAATCAAACTCTGGAAGAACTTGATCTTATCGAAAGTGCTTTGCCTCCGTTGAATGTAAGCGAGTTTCTAGCCGGCAAAATTTCACCGGTGACCTTTGGTTCAGCTAAACAAAATTTTGGCGTTAATACATTTTTGGATTTCTTCAGCGAATACGCACCCGATCCCCAGCAGCGAAACACCAAGGCTGGGAAGGTTATCGAGCCAACAGAGGATAATTTTTCAGGATTTGTATTTAAAATACAAGCCAACATGGATCGTCGTCATCGTGATCGAATTGCGTTTTTGCGTATTTGTTCCGGCAAGTTTGAGCGAGGTATGAAAGTAAAACATTCTCGGCTGGATAAAGAACTACGATTATCTTATTCCAGTCAGTTTTTGGCGGCCGACAAAGAAACCGTCGATGTGGCTTATGCAGGTGATATTGTCGGAGTTGCAGATACAGGTAACTTCGCCATTGGTGACAGTGTTTCAGCAAATGCCAAAATGCAGTTTGAAGACATTCCAAAATTTGCGCCTGAACTTTTTGCTAAAATGAGTGTTGGCGATGCTATGAGAAGAAAAAAAATGCAGGAAGCCCTTGGCCACCTTTCGGAAGAAGGCGCCATTCAGTTATTTATTGATCCCATCATTGGCCAACAAGATCCTATTATCGGTGTCGTCGGTGAACTTCAATTCGAAGTATTGGTTCACCGTATGAATGACGAATACAACCTGGAAGTTCGCTTGAATCGTTTGCCATTTACCGTAGCGCGGTGGCCTAGAGACGCGGCGGGAAAAGCTGTCGAACAGCTGAAAGGAAACTTTACGATTTACCGAGACATGATCGAACAGCCTGTGATTTTATTAAACCAAGAGTGGGATTTAAACTGGGCTAAAAAAGAAAACCCTGATGTGGATTTCGCCACCAGTATTGCCAGAGCGAGATAGGAGACTTTATGTTTAATCAACTGTCAGATAAAATTTTAGGAAGCATTAAAAAAGTTAAAGGCCAGCATCGTATTTCTGATTCTAATATCGAAGACGCTCTAAAAGAAATTCGTATGAGTTTGTTAGAAGCTGACGTTAACTTTAAGGTCGTAAAAACGTTTATTGATAAAGTGAAAGCTAAAGCGGTCGGAACTGAAGTCCTCACGGGGGTGAATCCAGGTCAGCAGTTTACTAAAATTGTACATGACGAATTAGTAAATGTTTTGGGAACCGAAGCTGTCGATATCGACGTTCGCGAGAAACCAGCAGTTCTTTTTTTAGTGGGACTGCAGGGGGCCGGGAAAACCACTTCAGCGGCTAAATTGGCTTTGTACATTCGTAAAAAGTTTGGAAAAAAAGTTGGTTTAATTCCTGCCGATGTTTATAGACCGGCCGCCATTGAACAATTAAAAACTTTGGGTAAACAAAATGACATTTCGGTTTTTCCGTCGACAACAGCGCAAAAACCGGAAGAAATTTTAGAGAATTCTAAGATGTGGGCTCGTGACAATATGATCGATGTGATCATTGTCGATACGGCTGGCCGTCTGCAGATAGATGAAGACCTTATGGGTGAGTTAGGTCGCTTGAAGACAATCTGGGCTCCGCAAGAGATCTTGCTGGTTGCTGATGCAATGTTAGGTCAGCAGTCGGTGAATGTGGCTGAAGGTTTTCATCAAAAATTAGGTCTCACCGGATTGATTTTAACTAAAGTAGACGGAGACGCCCGGGGTGGAGCGGCTTTAAGCATTCGCGAAGTGACAGGTATTCCTATTAAGTTCCTCGGTGTGGGCGAAAAAGTAGTCGCGTTAGAAGTCTTTCACCCTGACCGGTTGGCGTCCCGAATTTTAGATATGGGTGACGTTTTAACATTGGTCGAAAAAGCGCAAGAAGTGATTGATGAAAAGTCGGTGCGGGACTCTGCCAAACGGATGATGAAAAATGAATTCACAATTGATGATTTTTTGGCGCAGATCCAGCAATTAAAAAAACTGGGTGGATTTGAAAGTGTTATGAAGTTTTTACCCGGTATGGGACAGATCTCAAAACAACTCAGTGGTATGGCTCCACCTGATAATGAAATTAAAAAAATAGAAGCGATTATTCGTTCGATGACCATTAAAGAGCGCAACGACCCAAGAATTTTGAATGCGTCGCGCAGGGAGCGAATTGCTAAAGGCAGTGGCACTGAGGTGCGAGATATCAACAAATTCGTGAAGCAATTCGAGGAATCTAAGAAAATGATGAGCCAAATGATGAAAATGGGCATGGGAAAAGGTGGATTTCCCGGAATGAAGATGCCTTTTTAATTTAGCACTTGCGTTTGGTTTTCAAAGAGAGTAAATCTTTTGAGCTTATTGATCTAAAAGGGGATTTTTAAAATGGTAGTAATTCGTTTAGCAAGATTTGGAACCAAACATGCGCCTAAGTATCGTGTTACAGTTGCGGACTCTCGCAAGTATGTAACAGGAAAATATATCGAGATACTTGGTGTTTACAATCCAACTCCCAAGGGCAAAGACAAAAGAATTGATATGGATGTTGTGAAAGCTCAAGATTGGATTAAGAAGGGCGCTCAACCTACAGATAGAGTTAAGCATCTTTTAAGACTCGTCGAAAAAGGTCAGTAAGGTCCTAATTATTTTAAGATTTCAGTTTATTTTCTTGGCATGAGCCATAAAATTTGTCATAAATTTCTTAAGGGAAAAAGCAAATGTTAAAAAACATTCGCTTTTTCTTTACAAATAGTCAATGGCGGTTATCAATTGCGGGGGTAGTTTAGTGAATGACTCAAGTTTAAAAGATTTAGTTGAATTTATGGCCAAGTCGTTAGTGGATGAACCTGAATCTGTGGAAGTGAACGAAGTTATCGGCGAGCAAACAACGGTAGTTGAGCTGAAGGTAGCAAAGTCTGATTTAGGCAAAGTTATTGGAAAGCAAGGTCGCACAGCTCGATCAATGCGAACAATACTTAATGCAGCATCTACAAAGCTGCAAAAACGTAGCGTTTTAGAAATCGTAGAATAATTCCATAAAATTGAATTAAAATTTGTTTCTTCTAAAGAGGTTGTTACAAGACCTCTTTTTTTTTGTTAAGACTTCGCATGATGAATCCACAACTTATAAAAATTGGAAAAATAAAAGATGCTCATTCTCTAAAGGGGGATCTTTATTTAATCATTTTTTCCAAAGACCTTAGTTGGCAGCAGTCGTTGTCGGAGGGATATTTAGGAACTGATTTTGGCGATGCTCAAAAGTATTCGATTAAAAAGATGAATCCGCATAAAGACGGTTTTATTTTGGGATTAGAAGGCTTAGTTGATCGTAATCAGGCCGAGGCGATGATAGGGAAAGTTTTCTTCGTTGAAGAAAAGGCCTTAGAGTCCGAACCCGAGGATACCATTTTTCTTCGTGAAATTTTAAAGTTCGAAGTGTTCGATCAAAACGGAAATTTTGCCGGAATTATCCAAGGCTTTTCCAGTAATGGGGCGCAGGATCTGTTAATCATAAACAATGACGGTAAAACTTTTGAAATGCCGTTTGTAGCTCCGCTGATTCAAAAGATAGATCATCCAGCTAAGAAAATCTTTTTGATCATTCCTGAAGGGATCCAGGATCTATAATGCCACGATTTTCAGTGATTTCTTTATTTCCCGAAATCGTGCAGTTCAATCTCGAAAAAGGAGTGACTGGACAAGCTTTAAAGAAAAATGTTTTTGAGTTAGAACTAGTTAATCCCAGACTATTTACCATTGATATTCATAAGACCGTAGACGATCGACCTTTTGGCGGAGGTGATGGCATGGTGATGTTGGCCGAACCGCTAGAGAAGGCGATTAAAAGCGTACAAAGGACAAATTCCAAAGTGGTTTATCTTTCACCTCAAGGTCGGAATTTAACTGCCGACTTAAGTCGAGAACTCGCCGGGGAGGTTCACTTGATTTTGATTTCCGGAAGATACAGCGGAATCGATCAGCGGTTGATTAATAAATATGTCGATGTAGAAATTTCCATTGGTGATTATGTCGTATCAGGGGGCGAGCTTCCTGTTTGTCTGCTGATTGATTCAGTCGCGCGATTTATTCCAGGAGTTTTAGGTCATGCGGATTCGGCTATAAGAGATTCGCATTCCGATGGATTACTTGAGGCTCCTCAGTACACGCGACCGGCTAGGTATCTTGATCAGAATGTCCCCGAAATTTTAAGTTCGGGAAATCATGCAAAGATAAAAGATTGGAAAGAAAAGATGTCCCTGGTAGTTACCTGGGTTAAAAAATCCGACTTGTTAAATCCTGTTCAAGTGCAGCAAGCCAAAGTTTTATTCGATCAGCTTAGCGAAGAAGAAAAAGGCATTTTAGGTTTAAAAGGAAAATTAAGTGAGTAAGGAAATGTTAAAAGACGAAAAGAAATTTCCCAAACTTGCTTTAGGGTTGGTTCACTATCCTATTTTTGATCGTGAAAAACGCATCGTTGCTACGAATATTACCAATTTCGATATCCACGATATAGCCCGGGCATGCACGGTTTACGGGGTTGATCGCTATTTTTTGATTCATCCTGCGCAAGAGCAATTGATGTTTGTTGAAAGGATTTTAGATCACTGGCGAGTGGGTCAGGGATCCAAGTTTAATCCTTTTCGTAAAACCGCTTTGGCCAGAGTTGATACTGCCGAAAATTTAGATCAAGCTGTCAGCAGTTGGGGAATGGATCAATGCGTAAAAATCGCCACACACGCTAGGTTGGTTCCAGGAACCAAAATGTATTCCTGTAAAAAAGTAAAGGAGACCCTATTTGTGGAAAATAAGCCGGTTTTTTTGCTGTTTGGGACTGGGTTTGGGATGACCGATGAGTGGATGCAACAATGTGATGGAGTTTTAGAAAGCATCCAAGGGGCTCCGCCCAAAGATTACCGGCATTTATCGGTTCGATCTGCTGTAAGTATCTATCTTGACCGCATAATGGGACCATGGTAACACCAATACTCAATTTTTCGATGAGGAACGTATGGCAAAAGCAGCAGCACCAAAAAAGACAGTTAAAAGAACAAAACCGGCTTCTGCGCCTAAAGCAGAGACGAATTTAATTCGTCGTATTACTTCAAAAGCAAAAAACGCACAGATCGATCCATTTAAAAGTGGCGATACAGTAAACGTTTTCGTTAAAGTAAAAGAAGGCGAAAAAGAACGTATACAGCTGTACAAAGGTATCGTTACAAAAATTCAAGGTTCTGGAATCGCAAAATCTTTTACCGTAAGAAAAATTTCTTCTGGTATTGGCGTTGAAAGAATTTTTCCTTTTTCTAGTCCGGCGATTGACCGTGTAGAACTTGTTTCTATCGGTAAAGTTCGTCGTTCTCGTTTATATTATCTTCGTGATCGTGAAGGTAAATCAGCAAAAATTAATTCAGAGATGTACACTGCGTCTGCTGAAGACAGAGCTGCTGCTGCAGCGGCTGCAACCGCTGCTGAATAGTATTTTTTTAAATTTATAATTTCTATAAAAAGGCAGGTCTTCCTGCCTTTTTATTTTCGGAAGACTGTTATCCTAAAGAGATAGGAACTAGACTTCACTATTCTTAAATAGTAGCCTTTTTTTAATGGCCGTTAAGAAAAAAACCAAAACTCAAATTTTAAGAAAAATAAAGTGGACCCGTTATTTGCCGGCGTTAGTAATTGGCGTTGATGAGGTCGGTCGGGGATGCTTAGCTGGGCCAGTTTATGCGGCGGCTTGTGTTTTACAAAATCAATCCATGGATCGAAAGCTGACGGACTCAAAGTTATTATCCGAAGACCGTAGAAATATTATTTCGAAACAAATTCATGCTGAACATTTAGTGTCCATTCAGTTTGCATCTGAATTAGAAATTGAAACGATTAATATTTTGAAAGCTTCGCTATTGGCGATGAAACGAAGTGTTTTAGACCTTTGCAAAAAAACGGATATGCGTCGCTATGAAGAAGTTGTGGTTCTTGTCGATGGCAAGTTTGTCATTCCTGATTTGGCTATTTGCGGAATAAAATTGCGTCAAGTGGCAGTGATTAAAGGTGACTTGCGAGTTTCTCCGATTTCAGCGGCTTCCATAGTTGCTAAAGTGGCGAGGGATCAATTTATGAAAGAGCTGGCCGTAGCTTATAAGGGATATGGTTTTGAAAAACACAAAGGATATGCAAGCCCTTTTCACCGACGGAAAATTAAGGAAATTGGACCCTGTCCCGTTCATCGAAAGACCTTTGGCGGCGTTAAAGAGTACTTATAGTGATCACGAAAAAGGGTACCATGCTGAGCATTTGGTAGCTGCCTTTCTTAAATCCCAAGAATTTAAAGTAGTTTTTAAAAGACTCAAAACCAAGTTTGGCGAAATTGATTTGGTCGTCGCAAAGGACGGTGTCAGCTATTTAATTGAAATTAAAACGGTGAGCAATTTGGATTTCATTAGTCATCGTATAAGCGCTGGTCAAAAACAAAGGTTGTTCAGAAATTATCAGCTACTACTGTCCAAATTTGGAGATTCCGTACTATTGGCGGCTTATGTTTTAAAAAATGAATACGGCGAAGAGGAAGTATTGTTTCAGGAATTGGACTGTATTTAGAATCCGTAAGGATCAAGAATATTTTCGGGAATAGTTGATTTAGGTTGTCCGTCCCAAACGAAACTAAAATTAATAGTTGAGTTGATATCACCACCCGTAGGACGGTACTGGATCACATTCAGATACCAACAATCGCCGGGAAGTTTTACCTGCGCCCCGTAACCAAATGACTTTAATCTAGAACTATCTTTCAATGGGTTCAAATCGTAAGTAAATTTTCCAACAAATTCGATATTCCTATAAATCTTTTTTCCAGAAACAGTAACGTCTTCGGTGCGAGTCGATTTGTCGACGGCAGCAGAAGGTGTAATATTATATGAAAGAAGGTGAGCAACCTGCACGAATTCTCCCACAGGGTTGTTTAAACGAACCCGAGTCGACGTATTAGTTACGTAATGGTAGGGAAAATAATTGGCCCTTTGATAAACCTGGAGATTGTCTAGTTTAATAATAAGGTCAGACAAAATATCCGACAAAGGTTGTTCTGAGTTACGTTCCGCAAGATACGCATCGAAGGATTGCGAAACCTTCCAGAAAAGAAACTGTAGATATTGTGGATATCCGTCGGTCCATTCTTTTTTCGTAAACTTATTGGCAATGGATAAAGTCACTTTTTTACGATTGTAAGTACGATCAGAGTAATCAAACTGCAATCCATAGGGACTATTAATGTCAGCATCAGAAATATTTTCCTGATTGGAAAAGAAGGCGTCGTCGGGATTAGCTGATCCGAAAAAAGGATGCTTTGACTGGTAGATCCAAGGTACTGAAGTAAAACTGATCTCGGGAACAATCTCATGTTTTATACGATCGCCCGAATTGTCAGTAAGATCTCCGTATACTTTATTGAAGTAGGTTTTTAAAGAAAGGTCAGTTCGCAATTGCCTTTTAATCGCTGTGCTATTGACGTTGGAAGGTAAATCAAAAGCATAAAAAGTTTCACGGTAAGTAATTTTTGGTAAAATATCTAAATAGGGTCCTAGTTGAATGGGGTAATAAACTGTTGGAGTTAGGTCGACTCTTTGACCCGATCGAATCAAATCCTGACCTGGATCAAAGGTTCCGTCTAAATACTTTTTACATTCATCAAACTTCTCCCAATCTGAAGTGAGACATTTTGCTGAAGATCCATTGGCCTCTAAATGAATATCGTTGGGATCTGTGGAGCTGTAGGCTGCAGAAAGATTGTCGTAGCTAAGTCCCGCGCGAGTGAAATTCGTGTAATAGCCGTCAAACGAAAATAAAAAAGGACTCTCAGCAATTTTTGATTCAGCTAAAGCATAATGAAATTCAGGCAACCTGTGCACGGCATCTTCGTTGTTCGCCAGAGGGTTGGATTGCAAAAGATTGACGTAGTAAGAGCTGTCGACGGAAAAATGTTGTTTTTCTGTATTTTTCGTCAGTGAAATTCGATTTTCCATTGCTGAATCGCCATGATTTAATGTCTCTAAAGGAAAATCTTTGGGATACTGTAGATCGCTAGCAGTATTTAATTGAACCCGATGGATAAGAGCGTCGGGGAGTTCGTAGTAGTGGTTATATTTTAAAAACCATCGGTTAATAACATCATTTTCTTCTGTAGAATTTCTAAATGAATTTATTCGAGATTCATCGGCAAAAGCCTTATCCGCTAAAAGCGAAGTATTTAATTCGCCGGCGCTGGTCTCTGATAAAACATATCGATAATTCAGTAGAGACTTCGGGCCACGTAACTCGTAATTTTTTAAAGTGAGAGTAGCATCTTGACTGCGATCGATGGCCCAAAAAAGGCTTTGAGAGATCGTTAATCCTCCAGAGTCGGAACTTTCAAACTCTGGAGTCAGTAAACCGGTTTGACGATCGCTTTTAAGAGGTACAATTAAATAAGGCATCCAGAAAACCGGGATGCCGCCAACATTTAAAAGAGAATTCTTAATATAGGCATAACCGCCCAGTTCGGCGCGAATGCTTTTACCATTGAAACTCCAAGCTTCAGGACAAGTCGTACAAGTTGTGTACTTGGCATTGTTGGCTAGAAAGTCTGTATGACTTGTTTTGTGAATGACATCACCTTCAAAGAGCACTGTTCCGGATCGAACGTAACCGTTATAAATAATACCCGTATCCGCTTCATAATCCAGCAAAATACGGGTTCCACCGATGTCTGCTTGTTGAGTGACTAGGAGAACGTCACCTTTGGCATCAATAATTTTAGAACGTAAATTGATAGTGGCGGAATCGCAGCTGAGATGTTCGTTTTGATAAATGATCTGAACTTTTCCTTTAAGTTCAATCATATCATTTTCACGGTCCTGAAGGAAATCATCAGCATTTATGATCATTCCTTGAATTTTAGTTCCTACTGGATCTTTAGACTTGGGAATAGGAGTACTTGTCGGCGCCTTTTGTAAAGGTACAGAACTGGTTTGTGCCCAACCGGAAACTCCAACTAATAAAATAAACGCAAAAAGGACCTTTAAAGTCATTACTTGGTTTTCATCACAAAAACTCCATCCCAACTATCGGGCGGAGGATCAATCAAATATTGTTCACATCTTTCAATATACAATTCACAGACAGGATCTGTTGGAACAGTAACGAGCCCTTTTTTAAAACTTGATATGGCCTCAGTAAATTTCTTCAGTTGATATTCCGTATAACCTTGGTTAAAAGCTAAAAGCATATCGTTAATCTCTTTAGTTGTTGAGCCTTCAGCGATCAGTTCAAAAATCTTAACCGGTTCGTTTTTTCCTTTAACTTTAACTTGATCCACTTCGCGGGTAACGAATTTGTCTTTTACTTCAGCCTGAGTGAACTGACTGATAATAATTCTAGTGCCATATTCTTTGTTAATTCCTTCTAATCGCGATCCTAAATTGACCGAGTCACCCATCACAGTATAACTGCGAACGATGTCAGATCCCATATTGCCGACGCTCATGTCACCGGTATTAATACCAATACCGATATCGATTTCAGGAAGGTTTTTGGCTTTAAATTCCAATTGAATTTGTTTCAATTTTTCAATACTTTGCAAAGCGCACCGGCAGGCATGGGTTGCATGATCTGGAAAATAGATAGGCGCCCCAAAGAAAGCCATGATGGCGTCTCCCATATACTTATCTAAAGTGCCCTTGTTTTGAAAAACGATGTTTGTCATCGGGGTTAGATACATATTTAATACATCGGAAAGCACCGAAGGGTCTAATTTTTCAGAGATAGTAGTAAATCCGCGAACGTCAGAAAAAATTACACTCATGCGAACTTTTTTTCCTCCTAATTCGATATTTTCCGGATCTTTTAAGATCTCGTCCACGATGGCTGGAGAAACGTATTTAGAGAAAGTACTTCGTAGATGTTTCTTTTTCCGTTCCTCAGTTAAATATTTGTAAAAAGTGAGAGCTGTATACAGAAACAAAACGAAAATGGCTGGTAAGGCCATGGTTGTCACTAGCCCTTGTCGCAATAAATACTGATCAAGAACGAAAACGATTATCAAACAAAATGCGGTTAAAGAAAATCCAATGATAGCGCCAGACTGCGCGATGAAAATTGAAAATATGCCGCCAATAATAAAAATCGAAAACAACATAATCTTCTTTTCGTTTGCAACGGTTCTAATAAAATT
>JAYSSX010000082.1:0-7496 GCA_043720315.1 Pseudobdellovibrionaceae bacterium
GTAGCAGTCGTTGATTGCGCCGGCGGCTGAATGACAATAGACGGGCTTCTGTGCAAGCGCATGAAGTTCCCCTAAAATACGCTGGGTTTTTCCTAACGAGTAGGCAAAAACCAAACTATTGTATCCAGAGGCGGCATTGTCTTGCCACCATTGAAAAATTTCTTTTCCCAAAAGGTCATTATTTTTCCACACAAATGCCGGGGTTCCAAAGGTGGCTTCAGTAACAAATACATCACATTCAACGACTTCAAATGGTTCGCAGGTAGGATCTTTTTCCCTTTTATAATCGCCCGACGCTACCCAAACTTCATTTGCATTTTGCAATCTTACTTGTGAAGAGCCCAAAATATGGCCGGCCGGATGGAATGATACATCAACTCCATTAAAACAAAACGTTTCGCCGTAACTAAACACTTTCACGTTAATATTTTGACCGATTCGAGTTCGTAATAAATCCGATCCCGAGCGTACACAATAATAGTTTTTACTTCCCTTACGAGCATGGTCAGAATGCGCATGCGTAATCACCGCGTGATCTACGGCGCCGGAAGGATCAATATAGAAGTGGCCAAGGGGACAGTAAAGGCCCTTTGAAGTAAGGACTAGCATGATCAGAAGAGTTTAAAGAATAGTCTTTGGAATGTCTACTGTGAGGATTTTAAGAGTGATGTCATTTGTCAGATTGACCGGCAATTAGACTCCACCTATTCTAAATGAATGAGTGATCCGCGCGAGGGCAATGCCATCTATTACGATTTGGACGAATCTCCACTTGACGACATTCCCTTTTACATCAATCGCATAGCCGCTGACCAAAGTGTTCTTGAATTGGGTTGTGGAACCGGGCGGACGTTAATTCCTCTGGCGACGTCTTGTAAAGAAATCGTTGGAGTCGATTATTCAAAGGACATGATCGAACGATGTTTGGCAAAAATACCTGAATCCCTAAAGTATAAATGTCAGGTAATGACTGGCGATATTACACGGCTGCGATTGGATAGAAAATTTGATCTGATTATTGCACCCTATCGTGTGATGCAGGCGCTAGAGACGGATTCTGAAGTCAGGGGATTCTTAAACTCGATTGCAAATCATCTTTCGCCAGAAGGATCTTGTATTTTAAATGTATTTAATCCCAATCGGCCGAAAGACGAGATGTTGAAGTCCTGGCCAAAGGTTACCGAAACCTTATGTTGGGAAAAAAAATTGGAAGATGGTTCTACAGTGGCGCACTTCGAATTTTACGAAAAAGTGACGACCAATCCCTTGGTTTTATTTCCACATTTGATTTACCGAAGATACAAGGATGGTCAGAAAACCGATGAGCTGGTTCAGAAAATAAAAATGCGTTGTTATTATCCAGACGAATTTAGGAGTCTTTTGGAAACTTCGGGTTTTGAGATTACCGAGGCGTGGGGTGGATATAAGGGTGAGAAGTATGGTGAGGGGCGCGAACTGGTCTTACGTTTTTGCAAACCTGTGGTTTGACCGTTTTTGCAAACCTACGGTTTGACATTTTATATTTATGCGGTAACTTTTAACTCCGTAATTAAGGATTCAATTATTATTCGGCCTCGGGATTTCATTTTCAAAAGGAGTCTTTCGAAAGTCTTTGCCACCGATCTGTATTTGGAATTGATAACAAATTGGCAGGATCAATGATTCAAAGGGGACGGGAACTTTTTAAAAAATATGGAATTGAATTGTCTGAGGCCAGAATTGTTGGTCCCGGTTTTGGATATTAAATCATGGGTTATGGAATTCACTCCTCGCGGTGAAGTTTATCAGCCAAAGTGGATAACGGAAATAATGAATGGATATTGGAAAAAATAAAATGGAAATTTCTTACCGACTAGCTAACTCCGAAGATTTTGATTTTTTAGTAGAGTTAAGAATTCTTATGCAATTAGAGGTGAACGGTTTAGACGAAACTCAAGCGACCTCAAAGTATAGGGATAGAGTTTCCCGGTACTTCCAAAATGCCATTGCCCAGGAAAAATACTTTGCTGCTGTGGCCGTACATGAGGGGAAGATCGTCGCCAATGCCGGAGTTTGTTTTTATGAAAAGCCTCCGAGTATCTCTGGCGGTTTTGGTAAACAAGGTTATGTCACCAATGTGTTTACAAGGAAGTCACATCGCGGAAAAGGGATAGCGACCCAATTGATGAAGCTGTTAAATCAATTAGCGGTATAGCAAAAAGCCGATAAATTACATCTTGGAGCCACGGAAGACGGGAAAGGAATTTATGAATCTGTGGGTTTTAGCAGCGGCAAAACCCCTTATTTGGAAATCACTTTTGCTTCGGTGAAAGCCCAATGACTTTAACGATTGACCCTCAACCATTAAACAGTATTTTTTTAAAAAATCGAATTATTGAATTGGGTTTAAAGCAGTGGTGGTTAGCAGAGCAAATTGGAGTAGATAGAAAAACCGTCAACCGATGGTTGCGGGGCCAGGTTAAATCAATCCAAAAAGAAAATTTAATAGCCCTTTCGAAGGTATTAGATTGTGAAACCCGTGAGCTGACTTTGACGGATCATCAATCGCACACAGCAAACTCTGAAGATCAAAAAACAGCGGCAGAACTGATTACAGCCAGCTCGCTAATGGAAAAATTAGGACCTGTTGGGGAATGGAATGTAATTGAAAGTCTTTTAAAATCAACATTGGTTCCCGAATTACCTTTGTATGTCTTGGGAGAGCTTTACAGCCAGCTAACAATAGTCTCTTGGCGGCAGAGCAAAATTCCACAGGTCGAAATTTACAATAAAAAGACCAAAGAAATTGCCTCAAAATTAAATGATAAAGCCTTAATTGCCAAAGCTCTGCTTAGTGAAGCTAATATTTTTTCTTGGCGCGGTGAATGTCGAAAGTCTATTGAATGTTCCAAGTCGATATTCAGTCTGGAAAGATTTATCGGTCCTAAACTAATGGGATCAACTCACTCAAATCTAGGCGGTTTGCTTTACGAAATGGGCGAAATAGATTTAGGTTTGTTCCACGTCGATAAGTCCATCTTTTATTTTTTGATCGATGGAACGGCATTAAATTTAAGTATTTCCCACTGTCACTTGGCTATTATTGGATTACATAAAAATGATTTACAAATGGCCGAAGCCCACGCAGTCAAAAGTCAGGATCTCGCGTTAGCTATTGATTTTCGTCGAGGTGTTTATATGGCCAACTTGATTTTGGCCAATGTTCAGGCTGCGAAGGGCTTAATTTCTGATTCGGTGATGAATCTTTATAAGGGCATTGAAGGATTTAAAAGTCTAAAGGTTGAAGAAGGTTTGAACTACGAATTTGCCGGTCGCATTTGTCGCCTCAACGGTAAACTGGAAGAGTCTTTAACTTATTTAAACAAGGGTGTTGGAGTTTCAAATGAATTTCCACTTTATCAGGCAGCTGTATATTTGGAATTAGCACTGACTCAACAAAAACTACAATTAGATCATCGAAACTCAATTCAACAGTCTTTACGGTTATTTGATAAATGTGAAGCCACCACAAAAGTGGACTTTATTAAAAGTATGTCCCTAGATGTCCCGTAAGTCTGCTGGCAGACTTTAACAACTACCGCTATAAATAAAGTAATAAATCAATAACATGCGGGGGAGCTGCTATGATGACTTTTGACGAATACATTAAAAAATCTTGGAACGACCATGCCACTGACGCCAAGGGCGTTTATAATACCTTGGGGCTGGGAGTGGCCTTGATTAGTAAAAATGATGATATTCCGGTTTTAGCCCGACTAATTAATCATGTCTGCGGAGATCATTTGGGCCTTTGGAGCGAAGGCATCGAAAAACTTCAGGACTTAACTACACACCCGCTATACGTGAAAGGGACTGAATCTCAGTTGTCTATTCAGCGTCTTGTGGCCACGTTGAAACTTTCGGCAGATGCAGTAACCTCATTGAAAGCATTTTCACTTTCGGATCAAATTCGAATCTATGCTTTGGCTTCGGGCCAAATAATGGAAAGAGGCGAGGCCGCTCGATCAAAAGATTATTTTATTCGGTCACTAGAACTGGCGATGGAGGGATTGACAAAAGAAGACCCGGCTAACAGAGCACTGGCGATAACGGGGTACAATTTGGCCTGTACATTAGAAGAAAAGAACCATCGTTCGCAGGAAGAAAGAGAATTAATGATTTTGGCCGCAAAAAATTCATTGAAGTACTGGCAAGTCATTGGCGGACCAGACGAGACGGCAGTGGGAGAATACCGAATTTCCCAATCTTACTTAAAGGCCGGTCAAACGGTGGAGGCCTTTGAACACGCTCAGCAAAGTATCGAAGCTTGTATTGAGTATAACTTAACACCGATTAATCATTTTTATGGGTATGAGACTTTGGCCATGGCTGAAATCCAAAGAGCAATTCGTGATGGTGCTGTTCCAGCTTTTAAAAAAATGGAAGAAAGTTATTCAATCCTCAATGAGGACGAGAAGCTAAAAGTACTTCCTACTTTGAATAGGATAAGGGCCACAGTTGTCTCATTATGAGATTTGATTATGCGATACCCCTGTGTAAATAGTAGACACTCAAAAACTTAGTGATCAAGATTTTGACTCAGAACGAGTAAGGCCCAAGCTTTGTCGGCACCTTTTTTGAACCTGTAAATAGGGGGATGGCAAGTTTATAGCTGGGGGGAAACAGTGAATAAATTAAGTTCGGGTTTTATTTTGTTAGCATTATTTCAGATGGGTTGCTCGAGGGTTTCGTTCGTAGATAACTTAAGCTCTCAAAACAAACTGTTTTCAATTCAGGATGCGCTGATCAATACGAAACACAATACTCCGATTAATTTCAATTTAAAAATTGACGGAGGAGATGGCGTTTCTTCCCTATCTTTGATTCAAGATGTACAAACTACGGAACAGGAGACCGCAAACGGAAAGATTGAACTTCTTAGTTTAAGCCAGAGGCAATTTCGTTACACGCCAAAATTTGGTTTCCGTGGCAAAGAAGACTTTACGGTATTTGCTAAAAATAGCCTTAATAAGGTGATCCAAGGAAATGTAACTGTCGTTGTTGGAAATCCTATCTATCAGTTGCAACCATCGATAGCGGCACGAACTCCTGGATGTATTAGTTGCCACCTAAAAACGTCTTCAAATTTTATTACTGACTTCGGTTTAAAGGGTGACAAAGATTATAAAGATTTTACTTTTGGAGCCGATCAACATTCTAGTGGAAGTCCTTACGGCGATCACAGTGGTGCTCTGAATACTGCGCTTTTTATGAATTCGGAAGCAAAAGTCTATGTGCCTAATGCAAGATTACCGGCCGCTATTGCCGGAGAAACGCATCTGGACACTTTCAAGCAATATTTTAAATTTCGGTTGGAAGAAGTAAATGGTAATGAAGAAAAAATCGCTAATCAATATACCATTCACACTGAGGTGGTTGAAAAGGAACATATCTTCATCGGGGCCCCGACCGCAGAAGAACTTAGAAATAGATTTTCATTAGTTCAAGGTGATGTGAAATTTTTTAAAGATAATCAAAGTAGTCCAGCACTTGAGGGAATAAAAAAAGAAGGTGCTGTTTTCCAAAATTCGGGAACCCTTAAATGCGATGGTGACCTTGCTTTAGATGGAAATCTTTTACTCCGCAATTTAAAAATTGAATCTGCAGATGGTTGCCGAATTTATGTGACCGGTTCGGTTTTTATTTATGGCGCCATAGATTACATAAACAAAACCAAAGATACCAATCTACAAATTTCCAGTGCTCGTGGAATCTTTTTAGGATTAGGCGACATCATGGCTGGAGAGGAAATTTGCGAAGGCGTCGGGGGTTGGTATTATGGTACCTTCGTAAACCCAAATATTTCGCGTGAAACTTTTATGGCCAACTATTCTTCGACTTTCAAACTCCGCGTAAAAACGCTTTGGACGACGCCGTTTACTCCATTACGTTTGGGAGATACTCTAGATAACTTAGGTGATAGTTATTTGGCCGAAATTGCCGCTGTAGAATCCAAAGTAGGTCCGTTAAAAGATGTGACCTGTTTGCCTGACGGACGCGAGGTTTCTTTTGAACGATTGTTGCTAAATGCTCCACAAGTTCAAAGTCGCTACTACGGAGCCTTCAAAGGCGCTATCATTGCCGAGTATGTGTTAATGAGCTTGAGTAAATTTAATTTTACTTTTGATCCCGTTTTTAGTTCGAACAGCATTTTGCCGATGATCGAACCCGAATCTTATCTGACCGTTAAATAGTCAAAAGATCAGGTTTTTGTTTCTAATCAATTAAGTTATGAAAAAGCCCGGCGTTAACCGGGCTTTTCCCTTTAGCTGAACAACTTCTAAAGAAGTTCCACCTTAAGCCAGGCTATGTGCCAAAAGCATTTCGCGGTACTTAGGAAGTGGCCATAACTCGTCAGAAACAAGAAGTTCGGCCGCATCAACTGCATCACGCAACTTGAAAGAAGCCGGTTGTAAAGTTTCAACGATGTCCCACATACGTTTGTGTTCATCACTGCCTTTTCTTGATTTTTCAACAGCGTGTTTAAAGGTACTAAAATACTTAAGCACGTCAGTAAAAACATCTTCAAATTCAGAAACTCGGTCTTTATGAAGCTTTTTAAGAGGCGCAGCTGACATGGCGTCGTGAGATTCACTTAAAATACTCATTTGTCTTTCCAAAGTAGGAATGATGTAGGTACTTGTTAATTCTAGTAAAGCCGTGTGTTCTATATCCAAAGTTTTTACATAACGTTCAATGGCTATATGGTATCTCGATTCCAACTCTTCACGTGACAAGACTTTGCTATCAATTAAAAATTGAGTTAATTTTTTGTCTTTAAGAACTTCTAAGGCATCCGGGGTTGTGTTTAAAATAGGAAGACCACGTTTTTTGGCCTCTGCTTTCCACTCGTCAGAATACCCGTTTCCGGCAAACCGAATCGTTTTTGTTTCCTTAACGACTTGACGAACCAGTTCCATAATGGCTTCGTCACGTTTCTTCTTTTTCAATATCTCGCGCAAGTTTACGCTGCACTCTTTAAAAGCAGTGGCAACAGCTGCATTCAAGAAGGACATTGGGACAGCCACGTTCTGTGAAGAACCAACAGCGCGGAACTCAAATTTATTTCCAGTGAAAGCAAAAGGGCTTGTGCGATTTCTATCAGTGTAATCTTTAGAAATATTTGGAATCTGACTGACGCCCAAATCAATAATTTGTTCTTCAGTGCCTTTCAGGGCCTTGCCGGATTCAATAGTATCTAAAATATTTTCTAAAAGACTTCCTAAGAAAACGGAAATAATTGCCGGAGGTGCCTCGTTGGCTCCTAATCGATGGTCATTTCCAGGGCTTGCAATGGAAGCACGAATTACAGCCGAATGGTTATGTACCGCTTTTAACACTACCGCTAAACAAGCAAGAAATCTTAGATTTTGATGAGGAGTATGTCCTGGTTCTAAAAGATTTTCTCCTTTATCGTTCGCCATGGACCAGTTGTTATGTTTTCCAGATCCGTTCAC
>JAYSSX010000083.1:0-2697 GCA_043720315.1 Pseudobdellovibrionaceae bacterium
TTATTGCGATGGTCTTTGCAATGCCGATGGCCTTGTTTCCATCAATGTCTGAACAATGGGGTGGTGCCAATGCTGCGGGTTGGTTGTATTCGTCGATCCCTATCGGTGCACTGGTTATTTCACTTTTATCGGGAAAATTCAGTAATTACAAACGCTACGGCGCCGGAGTTATTTTGTCGGCTACAGTTTGGGGCGTTTTTATTATTGCATTGGCGTTTGCTGGAAATCTTTATTTAGCTGTGGCTTGCTTGGCGCTTGCTGGTGCGGCCGACGCGGTCAGTGCGATCTATCGACAAACCATTTGGAATGAATCCATTCCCATGGATTTCCGTGGACGCTTGGCGGGATTAAATATGCTGTCTTATATGACGGGGCCGATGCTTGGAAATGCCCGTGCGGGTTTTGTTGCATCTGTCAGTTCAAATTATCTGTCTATTTTATCAGGCGGTATTCTATGTGTGGGAGCGTGTTTATCGATGATTTGGATGCTCCCAAAATTTTGGGCTTATCAAACTAAATCGGGCGAAGACGCCTTAAGTGATAAGCCCGTCTAAGAAAAATTAAAACGTGATTTCCATGTTGCCGTTGTTTTGAGATTTAGAACCGTCTTTTTGGTCGCTATTTTTAGACGCGCTTTTTAAACATTGTTCATAACCCATCTCGCCGGCTTTATATTCTAAACCACTGTCTGATTTACAAGTCATGCCGACTTTAACTTTTACGTTCGATTGATCTTTAAGGGTGTCGAACTGCTTTAAATCAAATGTTTGATAACTTCTAGTCGTTGTCGGTTCGTTTGCTGCAAATGCAAAAAAAGACAAAGACACGATTGTTATTAACGTTAATGTCGATTTCATAACCATCCTTTTAAATTTTCACCAGTTATTCTCTAAAAAAGTGTTTAATTCAACGGATTTTCATCTTTTGGAAAAACTTTCTTTCTGTATCAATGAACAGGAGAGGGTCTTAAAATGGATCACTTGAGTGATTTGGAAAACCTTAAAAACAAATCTGTTTTTGAGACTCTTTTGAAATTTTATATTTTTCCAACGGCTTAAAATTCTTTATTCGGGCTTTAAGATCATCATACCCAACATTGTGTTCGTCGGTGTTTTCAATCCAGTAATTTAAAGCTTCTGTTGCGCTTAAGCCGCAAAACTGGCGCAGCATTAAGGCCGAAATGACTCCGGATGCATGCCATCCATTCCAACAATGGATATAGAGCGGTCCTGATTTCTGATCATTAATCATATCGTAAGCGAATTTTAAGAATTTTTCGGTATTAGGTTCGTCAAATGCCGTAATTTGTGAATAATTTATTTCAGATTTTTCACCTTTATAGGTTTTGCATTTCACGCTTTTAGGTGCCGAGTTATAATTTGTTGGATATAAGTAGATAGCGTCATGAAAACCTTCTTTGCAAAGGTTTTCTAAACCCATTTCTGGCAGCGGATTCATATTCGCACGCTTTTTGTATTTGTTATAAGAATTATTTGCCCCACCACGATAGACCAAACCTCTTAGGACCGCGCGAAAATTGCGGACTCCGTATAAGGCTTCGTAGTTATTCCCTAAGTTATCCACAAGCTTTTCGTTGGTGCTTTTCAATTGGTAGCGTAAATCGTATTCATGGATTTGCTCTACCGGGAATGAATTACTATTTAGAGTAAATAAAAACATACTTAGTAGAATAACTTTTTTTACCATACTCTAAGTATGACAAGTCCGCTCAACCACTTACAAATCAAGACTTTGTCAGGTAGGGATGAAGGTCTAGCAAAAAAAAATTAATTTTTGCTGGCTATAACCTTTTGAACTTCAGCTTTAAACTCATCAGGCTTTTCGGTGGCACCGAACCGGTTGATAATATTTCCGTTACGATCAATTAAAAACTTGTTGAAATTCCAAGTGATTCGACCCGAATATTTTTTATCGGCTGTTAACCACTTATAAAGCGGAATAGCATTATCGCCATTAACATCAACTTTTGCGAAGATGGGAAATGTAACTCCGTAGCTCAGTTTACAAAATTTTTGAATTTCATCGTTAGTACCAGGCTCTTGACCAAGAAATTGATTTGACGGAAAACCTAAAATCACAAATCCTTTGTCAGAATTTTCAGAGTAAAGCTTTTGTAATCCTTCGTACTGGGGAGTGTTTCCACATTTACTGGCTACATTGACAACAAGCACTACTTTTCCTTTGTAATCGCTCAACTTTACATCATTGTTTTTCGCATCTTTGACAATAAAAGAATTAAAATTCTGTGGATCAGAAGCCGCCAAAGTAAAAGATGTTAAAAAATAAAAAATTCCAAAGATCAGTTTTTGTGTTTTCATCGATTTATTATCTCTAAAACCTTTGAATTTTCAAGTCCCAATATGTAAAATAATTTAGGAGCCCAATGACTATGGACGAAATCGAAAAGTTCTTTAAATGTCCTTACTGCCTAGAGAAAATTTCTATGCTTTTAGACGTGTCTGTTGAAGATCCGCAATCTTACGTTGAGGATTGCGAAGTCTGTTGCAACCCGATCCAAATTTCATATAACGCAGAAAATTCAAAGGTTAAAAACTTCCAAGCCGAAAAAGCCTATGGCTAAATGTGTCCTGCGCTTTATAACAGATCAATCACCGGTATTTGTAGAAATCACGACGTTGAAATCGACGGAAGTTTGAGTAAGCTATCAGCAATGGA
>JAYSSX010000084.1:0-6214 GCA_043720315.1 Pseudobdellovibrionaceae bacterium
CCCCACCACTTGGCTGCCTGCTTAGGATCGGTCCAAGCGTCCCATACCAGTTTCACAGGAGCATCATAGACTCTCGTAATAGTCATTTCGTTAGGTAATCTTTTTGTTGTCATATTAATTTCCTTTGCCGTTTTTCTTTTTTTTTCTGCTTTTGTTAGCTTTGCTATTTTTTTTCGGGGGAACTATAGTTTTTAGGTAATCTTCCAATCGGTCAAAACTATCTTCCCAGTAGGTGCGATACAATTCCATCCAGTCGGAGACATCCTTCAACGGTGCTCCGTTTAACTTGCAGGGTCTCCATTGAGCATCTCGGGTTTTAGTAACTAAACCAGCTTTTTCTAAAACCTTAAGATGTTTGGTGATTGCCGGAAGACTCATTTCATTCATAAATGGCGCCGCCAGATCAGACACATTAGCCTCACCTTTTGATAATTGGGCCAGCATTGCCCTGCGGGTAGGGTCAGCTAGAGCTGAAAAAGTAAGTGTGAGTTGATCTGACATAAATCCTCTATAATTTAACTAGGCGTTTTATTTTCCTAAGCCCTATAGCTTTTTTAATTAACTTATAGGTTAATTAACTACTTAGTTAAGTATAAGGCAAAAAAAGACGCCCGTCAATAGGGCGTCTCAAATTTAAAAAGTTGATTCTAACAATTTAAAAACAGGTTACATTTTCTTGACGAGAATCACCAAAGGCAAATGATCCCCCAGACATGTTTAAGCTGGCCGCAATGAGAGAGGCGGGCTGAGATGAATTGCAATGACCAGAAAGATTAACAGCTGCTGACGCCATATAAATAACTCCATCCAACGTCCAGTCAGATCCCCCACTCATCCGGGCCACGCTGCTGTTACTGCGATCTTGATAAATCAAAAGATTTGCATAACTGCCAGAAGTTTTGGCTGCAAGCCGTATAGTGCTGCCACCAGAAAAACCAACTCCACCAGACGAGACATACAATAAAATTCCTTCTCCGATAAGTTCAGAGTTTCCAGAAACACTTAAACCATTTTTCAAGATGTAAATTCCTGGCTTCAAAGTTACCTTCGCTTGACCACTGATATTAAGGCCATTCGTATAAACTCCAGGACTTAAAGTCACAGTTTTCGCCGTTGTTGTTCCGCCACTAAACACAGATAATCCTGATTCCGAAGGCGCCGCCAATCGCGAAAGAGGGTCCTCGATTGATGAATCTTCATACTTAAAGTCGGCAACATCCAGTATAGAATTGCCGCTTATATCGTAACTGCCGCGCATAAAAATACTTCGCGCTTTTAGCGTCAAGTTGCCACTTAAATTCAAAGCCTGAGAAGAATTTTCTAACAAAATAATTTGCGCCTTGGCTGCCGCGCAACCCACGCCTGTTGTTCCGCCACCACCACCAGGAGTAGTTCGCGTCCCGCCGCCATTGGTGACAGTTCCTCCGCTACCGTTTCCTCCGGTGCCGACAGTCCCTCCTTGAGGAGTCACAGCAAAACTACTCCCGCCATCGGAAGCGCTGGTTTTAAATTTGACCGGTGTACAGTTTTGAAATCCAAAAGCTAGTAAAAACATCCCAGAAAAAATGACTGTTAATCTCAATGCATGTTCTCGCATAATTCCCCCAACAATCTCAATAAAAGCAAGCCAGGGACCAAGCCTAAACGAACAGAACTGAGCTGACCAACTATTATCGTTCAAATTTTAAAAACAGACTTACAGTTTTACGTTTCAACCTGAGACGCTTTTTCCCAACCGAATGGCCTCAAATTTGAAAATAAGTTTGTTGTTAATTGCCGAATTAGCGAGGCAGGCTTAAAGAAAGCCACCTAGGCTGATAAAACGCTGCTGTTCTTTTTCCTGTCAAACTCCTGGACAGGGAGAGACGCATATTGGAGCTATTAAAATGAAGATCTACAAAATTCTACTAAACGTTTTTTTCATTACCGGAATTAACTTTGCCGCGACAAATACTTTTGCTGCTCCGGCAAAACCTAATACAGCGACAGCGAAATCGGCAGAGGACTCTGCGTTTTTACAATACTCTAAAGACCTTGGGTTGATTCAATCGGCCTCTTTTACCGAATTTGGGGTCTCTTCCATTTCAATCGGAGGCGGCACGGCAAGGTCCGTTATACAATCTGGATTAATGGGAAAACCGTTTGTATTTCGCGACTTCGATATTGTTTTTTCGATAAACAAGGAGGTCACAGCCGAAGAGGCGCGTAAATTTGGACTCCTTCTTCAGCAGAACGGCCTAGGTACTTTTTCAGCTGAAAATTTGCGACCGCGACCGCGATTTAATCCTGAAATTTCTGATTTTCCCACCGCAAAAGCTTACAATGCCGGTTACGGCTTTTTTGTAAACTCGGCCCAAGGAGTTGAATACGACATTTCTATTTTTCATTCAGAAAAAGATCTTTCACTCAACGGAATTATGGATGTGGATCGCTTCCAAATCCAGCTTAAAAAAGGACAAAGCCTATCTGATCTAATTAATAATCCAGTAGCTTTGCGGAAGGCACTGATAGATCCAGAAAATGCTTTGTATAAGGTTCTTGAAAACAAAGTGCCAGCGGTCGCCAACTGGGGAGCCGTCTCCAGCGATCCCGCTATGATAGGAATTCGAATGGTTCGAACCTTGGGAAAATTTAATGCCCTTCCGTTGGATACAGTAACGAAACGAAAAGTCCAAGAACTTTTGGACGCAAGCCCGAACGCAAGCACTTTGCAAATTGCCCGAAACTTGCTAAAACTTTTCGACGATCCTAACTGGGAATTGGAATTCCGAACATTAGTTGAAATGGGACTTTTTAAAAACGCCTACAAAAGTTTTGCCGTTTCGAACTACCATTTTACCTTCGGAAAATTCCCAACATTGGAAGCCAAAGTTTCACGTCTTTTAGAAGGCGCAAACAAAGAAGACTCTTTATTGTTTCTCAAATCTCTGGCGGAATTAGAACCGGAACTTATTCAAAAGGTACTTCCAAATGTTGTAAAACGAAAAAGTTTAAAAGTTGGATACTACACGGGTGAGTTCGCGCCATTTCATCGTGGCCATGAAAGTGTTGTCGTCACCGCTTTAGAAAAGGGCGGTTTAGATTTAGTCTTTGTTATAGCAACTCCTCATGCTACGAACGATCCAAAAACTCCCGAATTCGACGTTAACGAATGGGCTGAAAGAAAATCCTTTGTTAAGGCCGGGGTTCAACATCTTCCCAATGGCTGGGCCTGGCCTTTATCAGATAATTTCGATACTAATAGCAATCCTACTTTAAATTCGGAAATTAAAGAACTGCACAAAACTATTAGTCCGTATTCGGCTCTTACTCATGTATTTGGAATGGACAGTTATTACCGCGTTTTGGGTCGCAACCTTGTGGCCACAGATCCAAGACCCCGAATTGCGGTAACCCGTACAGGAGTTCCCATTCCTTCGCAAAAATATTACAATGTTAAAGTTATTGAAAATTCTGTTCAGACGACTTGGTCAGCAACAAGAATCATGCATGAGGTTGCGATCACGGGCACAACTGACGGACTTTCGCCAGCTGTACTTTCTTTGATTAAAAGGACACCTCGCTACAAAGAAAATCTAGATTCCCTTATTTCCGAACGGAATCATATCCGTACAGTGATTCCAAGTATTATCAACTACACAAAATTGAATCTTGTTTGGGATCCTCGCGAAAACAAAGCTGGGCTTTGGATTGAAACTTACCCAGAATATAGTGACAAACATGCTGTCATTCTTAAACGACTTATAGCAATGGGCTCGGCAAAAACCATTGTTCACCTACCAGAAAGCGAGCTGGTCTCCCCTCGTACAAGAAAAAGTTGGATCGCTGCTTTGGCGCGTTTAAACAATCCACAGATTGAAATCGTCAGCGACTTGTCATCACTAAAACCTTTTAATTTACAAATTCCAGTGATCCATTCAGGCGTGATCAACGAACATCTCAAGGGACATAGTTTTGAACAATGGTATGGCGGACGGGGATTGGTCATATTTGAAACTCCCGACCAGCCTACTTCATCGGTTCTTAGAACTGTCCCGGCCATTAAGATTATATCTACAAAACCAATAGGGCCTATTCGCTGTGAAAAAGTTCACTTGCTCGGCGCTTAACCTGGCCGATTGCGCAAAAAGATGAACTGAATGTGAACAAAGTAGCCTCATCTGTATTCTGATCGTAGATTAAAAAATTTTAATTTCTAAATTATTGTTAATTCAAAATCACTTTGTTGTAATCGGCATAACCCTACAGCAAAACCGAAATGGAATTGGCATGAAAAGAAATTCTGTAATTGACTCCCGAAATTTTGACTTCGTAAATAAACTTCCTCATTTAACCGTCGCCTTTTGGATAATGAAAATTACAGCGACCACTTTAGGCGAAACTGGTGGTGACTGGTTGTCGATGTCAATGAGCTTAGGATATCTCTACAGCACTCTTATTTTTTTTGGACTTTTCATTCTTGCTTTTGGATTGCAGTTAGCCGCCAAATCACATCGACCTTTTTTATTTTGGACAGTGATCGTAGCAACAAGTACAGCAGGAACTACTTTGTCGGACTACATGGATAGAACTTTAGAATTAGGATATGCCAAAGGTGCCGCCATTTTGATTTCCATTTTATTGATACTCCTGGCTTCTTGGAAATGGACCGTAGGAAATATTTCTGTTGATAATATCAAAACCAGAAAAGCAGAAGTTTTTTATTGGATTACTATCCTTTTTTCAAATACTTTGGGAACAGCACTGGGAGATTTCCTTGCCGATGATTCCGGTCTTGGATTTTTAGGCGGCTGGTTGCTTATATCCGCCATCCTTGGAGTCATTTTATTAGCCTACTTGTTTACCAAACTGCCACGCGTCTTGTTGTTTTGGATAGCCTTCATATTAACAAGACCTTTTGGCGCCACCTTTGGTGACGTATTAACAAAAGCAAAGGATTTAGGAGGCCTCAACTTCGGCAGAGGTTATTCTTCATTAATTTTATTAGGGCTTTTGCTAGTTACCATCCTTATTTCCTATCGAAGAAGCAGAATCCCTGCTTTGTCCTAGCTACAAAACTTTAAATACCTTGCTCATGTTTGCTGCGGATGCTCTAATGCTGGCATGAGCTTAAATGAACGATAGATCGTACAAACCCTTTCTAATTGAACTTCTGGCTAGAACAACACTGTCAGATTATTCCGAACAAATTGCAAAATATATCGCCGGATTAACCAGTGCCGAACTAGCTTATGTTTTTGTTGATATGTCTTTTTTAGTGAGCGCCATTAAGTTTGTCGATGAAGAGCGCTGGATTCAGCAAAAAGACACCTCAAAAGAAGTGTCTTTTGCCAAATTCGTTAAAAAAATTCTTACCGCAGAACTGTCTCCCGTTTTATTTTTGCACGAATTCTTCGAGCATTCCTCTATCGAGGGAATCAAGCAGGCAAGTATAAATTGTAGTGAAGTTGAAAAATTAGTCATTGGCGCCATTAAATCGAAAAGCTCGACCGATAAGAAGATTTTTGCGTCTACAGCATTAAAATTAATGTCGGAACTTTTCGAGTTCGAACATCAACTGAATCTGAAAAAACAAGAATTGGGACTCAACGTTGGACTCTCTTTGTACCGAACTTTCGATCGATTAGATGAAGTCTTTGGCTTGGACTATGAGGCCGATCAGGGAATGGTTTCTTCATTGACTGGGATAGAAAGACTTTATGAAGGTGCCGGAGTAGGTGTACAATCCAGTTATTCAAATGCTCTCATCGCCCTTCGTTATTTGAACCCCGCAAAAAGTTCTCGATTTGTTGATTTAGGATCTGGTTACGGCCGCATTGGTTTAGTGGTCGGACTTATGCGCCCCGATATACAGTTCATGGGATACGAATTTGTTAGTCATCGTGTAAATATAGCCTCTGCAGCAGCCGTAAATTTGGGGCTTAATCAACATGCTCATTTCAGAACTCAGGATTTGTCTTTGATCGACTTTCAAATTCCAATTGCCGATGCCTATTACATCTACGATGCTTTCAGCGAAAGCACGTACCAACATGTTCTAGCCCAACTTGTAGAGATTAGTCGTAAAAAGAAAATTACCATCGTAACCAAAGGAAATGCTCGACAATGGCTGCAGAGTGCAGGGCAAAAAGGCAATTGGTCGCATCCACAAGAATTTGACAATGGAAATCTTTGCTTTTTTAGATCCTAACAAACCTATGAAGCCGGTTTTTAA
>JAYSSX010000085.1:0-7070 GCA_043720315.1 Pseudobdellovibrionaceae bacterium
ACTTTTCAAACCGAGTTTCATAAACGCTGGGCCGTAACTATTCTTTGTATTGTTTTTGCTTTTTTAGGAGTGGGATTAGGTACCGAGACAAATCGCCGAAATCAAAAAAACAATGGTTTGGTTTTATCATTACTTACAGTGATTTCTTATTGGGTAATTTATGTCACTGCAGAAGGTCTTGCACGCAGCGGAAATGCACCGATAGCCCTTGCGATCTGGTTGCCAAATGTTTTATTTTTTGTGATTGCTGTAAGATTATTTCGAAAACAATGGAATTAGAAAAACGAGACGATGCAGCAGCATCCTACTACCATGGTCATCCTTGACCACATCGCCCCTCCCTTAAATATAAGTCTAATCGAACTTTGGTCTAAAGTTCAAAAAAAATTTTCATTATTTTTCATTTTTTATCAGAAAAATAAACGGGTTAAAATCGTCACTACCTATAGTGCTACGTCTACATACCAAGCACTACAGGCACTGGCATAGTTAGAAAGATCTAAAATTCACTGGCTATAAACAGGTTTAAATCTTCAGCATCTCGCACCATAGTTGCTCCCTCCTGTAGTAAATCCAACCCGCCTAAGCTTTTTGTGTCGAAGGGGTGACTGGGAACAACCCATAATGGCTTACCTTGTTCGATAGCATAGTTTGCTGTAATCAATGTTCCGCTTCTTCGCCCAGCTTCGACCAGTAGAACCGCCTTGGAAATTGCTGATATCAAGCGATTTCTTTGAACGAAAAATCCTTTTTGCATTTTTTCGGAAGGTGCATACTCGCTAATTACCGCTCCACCTTGTTCTAAAATCTGCTCGGCAAAGAACGAAAGACTCCTAGGATACAATTGGCTGACACCAGAAGGAGAAAACACAATGGTTGGCTTCTTATAGAAGAGACATAAAATGTGCGCCTTCTGATCAATACCATGCGCCCCACCACTGGCTAACCCAATGTTATGGGTGCGCAGAACTTCACTGAGATGAACCTCCATCCATTGGATTGATGATGAGCTGGGATTACGCGATCCCACGACCGATAGAAAATCGTGACTCAACCAAACCGGTTCCCCTTTAAAGGATAATAGTATAGGCGGCTTAACTAGATTAAGAAAGTGAGATGGATAATAGATATGCGTGGGGTAGGTAAATTGAATACCCAACTGCAGTTGTTTATGAATTTCAAATTTTATTTCGGATTTTTCTTTTTCATCAAATCGATCTAAAAATATATTTTGCCTATGGATTTCTTTCCAATCTAGGCTTTCATAGTTGAGCTTCAACTTCAGTGCTGCTTCAAATTCGAATAAATTAAACCGATAAGTATTCTGAAAAAGCCATGCTAATAATATTTCATCAATCATATTTTTGCAGCAGCTGCAAAAAAAAGGACACGCTGATCTCAAGGTAATCACAACTGATTAATAACCAAAAACGTAAAGCGAATGTTTACTTCTTTACGCTGGTTTTTATCGTTTTATCACCAGTTTCGATTTCTTCGCTGGCATTCAACACCAGAGCCGTCGCAAAATCTTCTGATGTTTTAACCACTTTGATTTTTCCAATGAAGCGGCGATTGATTTTTTCTAGTGTGTCTGAATTTCTCATTTTCTGCAGCCGGTAGATAGGCAAAGTCTGCCCTTCAGATAGACCAGCTTTGAACCCTTGATTCAAGTAGATGATTGAACCGACGCCATATAATGTACGATCGAAATCATACTGACCACCTATGACATCCGCATCAACTGACGGGCCTGGTTTTCCCTCGAGCATATTAATTAAAGGCCAGTCTTCAACAACCAGCTGAGCTCCAACCTCTATAGGAGAAACAATGCTTTTAACGATAGCGCGATACAAATGTTCGTCGACATCAACAGCTTCTAATAATTCAATTTGACCTAGCACTTCAACAACTTTTGATTTGTTGCCACTCACAGGATCTTTAACTGATTCTACTTCTTTGATGGCCATTAAAATTTTTGGAGTCTCGCTAGGAAGTTTAATCGTAATAAATTGATATTCGGCGGCAGTGCGAGTGCCCATTTCGGTTTCAACAACTTGCCCTTTACTTTCAGGCATTTTATCGACCAAATAAAACGGCAAAACCATTCTGGCGGTTGGATAGACCACTTGCAATGATTTTAAATCGATTGAAAATTTGTTGGTAGGATTGTCTTTATTTAACGACCAGGCCGGCAAACTTTTTGGAATTACTCCAATAGGTTTTGACTCTCGAATGGGAGGTGGCAATGGTGTATCCAACTCCAATTGCTTTTCAATCGCCGACAATGAAGATGTTTCACCCTCTGGCTCGACCCCTAGTTTTACCGGATCAGTGCTGGAAGTTTCCACCGGAGGCACAGTTTCAGTCGGCGTATTTACCGCAACGTCGGTAGACACAGTTGGTGCCTCTGGCGTTTCTTTTGGTTTTTCTTCGACGGCCAAGGCTGGAGGTTCAGTTAAAGTCCCCGGAACAAAAGATACACTATTTTGTGGTCTAATTTCGTGAGGATTTTCAATTAAGCTTGAGTTCAAAGACCAAATCTTGGGCCAAAATTGTGGATCGCCAAAAAACGTTTCACTGATATCCCAAAGCGTATCACCTTGATTTATATTGTAGGTCTGACTCTTTCTACTATTAGCCTTGCTCCAGTTTTCATCATCTGTAGGTTTGACATTGAACTGTTGATAAATATCATGAAACCTTTTTTCTTTGGTGTAGTCAGCATCATCCTGAGCCTTCACCACCGTAGAGCAAAGTAATAAAATCAAAAAATAATTTAGTTTCACATCAACGTCCCTATTGATAAAACACCTAAGAAGCTATTATTTAATCAAAACCAATTCCGCTTCAGCTCTGTAAGATTCAGGGCTACCGGGATATTTTGATTTCACTGTTTGATAAACTTCCTTAGCTTGTTCATTCAAATTCATTTTTTTATAAGTAGTCCCTAACGCGAAATAAGCACCGTTTACTTTGTTACTGTTTGGATATTTCGAAATGATCCAGTTGAAATACTTGACCGAAAGTTCATATTTTTTCTGCGACAAACTAAAAATGCCCGCTAGATAAAGCGCTTCGTCAATGTAGTAACCATTAGGAAATCTTTGAATCATCATGTTGGCAATGCGGTTGTAATTGTAGGCGTCACCAGAGTCGTAGCATTGAATCAAAAAACGGTAGAGTTGGTCTTCAGTGGCTCTTGGTGAAACTTCAATGATCGAGCGCCTAGCCTGTGTTTTAATGCCATGAATCGCATTTCGTTTTGCTAGGACTAAATTCTTATCTTTGAGATCTTGTTTCTGCTCTTCTTTAATTCTTCGACTCAGGTCGCTAGGTTTCACATTTTGAAGATTGTTCAAGGCCATTGGTTTTGATTGTTTCTTTTGCATCTGCTGAGTTGCACAGCCAAACAATGTACTGAATAAACAAATAGTGACGATGGTTTTCATTTTTTTAGTCATACAGAAATTATGACACAGTAATAAAAAAGGGGGCAAGCTTAAGAATCAAAAAGAGTTATCCACATAAAATGGGGAAATGGTGGATTCCCGGACCATAGACCTATTGATAGATAAGGCTTTTAACAGATTGCTTGAAGGTGTGGCAATTGTTAAGTATTTGAAACAACAAGAGTATTTTTAAATTAACCGATTTTTATAGGCTCAGCAATTACAGTTTCTTAAATCCGAAATTGGAGTGGATAACTGCTAATTTAAGATTCTAAAGGCAGCCGACTCTTCCCCTGTTTTTGCTAAGCCTATGAAAGTATGAATCTATTAAAGTTTATTTTGTTTTTTAGCGCGTTGCTGGTTTTCAACTGGAAAATAAACATGATAGATTTTCTGGCAGAGAAATCTGTTTTTTTGAACCATTACTGCGTAAATACCATTCCACTTAATAGGCGGTTTTCAGAAATACTTAGTGCTTTGCTGTGCGGAACCAACCTAAAAAACCCCTTCGATAAAAAGACATTTATTGAAATGGGAGTTTACCACTTCATTGTGGTTTCGGGCTCTCACCTTAATCTGATCGACAAAATAATCAACACGTTAAGCTTTGGGAAAATTAAAAAAACTTTCCTATTTATACTTTTGTTTATTTACTGCCTCACAACACTGTTTCAGGCCCCCGTGGTTAGGGCTTTTTCTGTACTACTGCTCATTTCATTTAACCAAAAATCCAGGCTGTTCAAATCAAATTCATTACTGATTCTTTTTTGCAGTTTACTCATTCTTGGCCTACAACCCGTTTGGGTTCGATCACTTTCTTTTTTACTTTCCTGGTCCTGTGTTTTAAATGTTTTGTTGTCCGGACAACTGACCGAATGGCTTACTCAATTTTCTTCCGACCGATTGCACGGGACCATTGCTAGATTTTTCATCTCCTCAGGGTTTCAAATGTTTTTATATGCGGTTTTATTTATTAATCCCTTTTACCTTTCCATTCCCGCTTTAATTAGCTATCTGATTTTAACACCCCTGTTAGGGTTTATTGTTTTTCCCTTATGCCTAATGAGTTTCTTTTTTTTGTTTGTTTTTCAAAAAAATCAGTTTTCAGTTTGGTTTTTCGAATTCAGTGGACAAGCGATGCTTCGTTTTTTTGAATACTTCCATAGCTGGATGGGATCCCCCGAATTCAGTCTCAAAAGTAAGGATTTCCTATGGTTTCTTTTTTGGATCTGCTATCTGCACGGATTTCTTTACAGCTTAGAAATTAAAAATCAAAGAACTCGAATAATGAATTTGGCCAAAGAATTGGCTTGAAAGGCGGGTCATGATGTTTCTGATACATTTAATTTTCCCTCTATTTTTAACAGCACAGCCGAACGAACCAATGTTGAACTTACAAAATTACTTCGTCATTTGGAACGTCGGCCAAGGGCAATGGACCACTTTGGTTTCTGCGGAAACCTGCCAGCATTTTGATGTCGGAGGTGAAACCATAAAAAATCTAAAAAAGAATCTTTCCGTTTTTTGTAAAAACAAAGCCAACCAAGTTTTTCTGACTCATTGGGATTGGGATCACATTTCCTACTTAAAATTTCTATTTGAGACTTTTCCTGAAGTTTGTATGGCTCGAGGTCCAGCGGTCGCTACAAAGGATAGGCGAAAAATAATACTTCTCAAATCATTAAAAATTTGCAACTCCGACAACCTTGCTGCCCAAGTTTTAGATTTAAATTCAAACAATCCCTTGTACGGTCACGTTATTGGTAAAAATAGTTCGAATCAAAGTAGTCAGGTGTTTTACCTATCTTCAGTTAGAATTTTAATTCCCGGTGATTCCCCAACCAGCGAAGAAAACATTTGGCAGCAAAACTCGGAAATTAAAAAAGTAAAAGGATTGGTCTTGGGTCATCACGGAAGTCGAACTAGTACCTCCTTCGACCTGTTAAACCACTTACAGAATTTGAAGTGGGCCGTGTGTTCGAGTCGAAAGCAAAAGTATGGTCACCCTAGCGCTGAAGTTGTTTTTCGGTTGCACCGGAAAAAGTTACCCCTTCTTTCCACTGAAATCTGGGGCAATATAATTTTTGAACTTTAATTCAAAGGACTAATTAGTTCCGCATTTTGATGCGCACGTTGAACTGGAATATCCCTCACTGTTGCATTTGTTCCAGCATGCCGAACTTCCCGTTCCGCTGCTTCCACCTGTATTACAAGCATCTTCATATTTTTCTTGGCAAGTTCCAGCCGTTCTTTGTTCCCCGAGCAACTTTAAAAAAAGAGAGTTTTTAGATAATTTAGCGTCTTGCTTTTGATAAAACTTTTTCAGATTTAAATCATTTGCCGAATCCCTCAAAATCAAATCACTTTCGGTCCCAGCATTCGCCAAACATAGGCACAAACTTAAAATTAAGAAACTGACAAATTTCATATCCCCTCCCAAGTATTGATCAAATTTTGAATATGATAAAACACAAATAGCGGTTGTCACCGTTAAAAAAAATTAAAAAAGTTAATTTTTGGATTTTGTTTTTACTATTATCCGCGAACGCGGTTAAAAAGTGCGCCAGCTAAGAGGCGAAGTACAAGAAGCCGATTCTTGAAGACAAGTGCGTGAGTTAAAAGTCTCAGCTGCGAGGAAATCTAGAAAATCGACTTTTGAAGGAAAGTTCGAGAATTTAATTGAGCCAGCTACCAGGCGGGACTCTAAAATTTTTGTAGGCGTACGTTAGTACGTTGAAAAAAAATTTAAGAGGCCCAACAAAGTAGCTGTCCAATTAAAGAGCGAACGAGTTAATGCTTGTAGGGGCGGTACTCCATGCCAAGGTCCTTGGCTACCGGTTCGTAACAAACATAACCACCATAACAATTCAAACCCTTAAACAAAGCCTTATCCTTAGCAATAGCATCTTCAACACCCATAGCTGCTAACATAGAAGCATAACGTAGGGTCGTATTTGTTAATGCATAAGTGGATGTTCTAGGTGCAACACCTGGCATGTTAGGAACACAATAATGGATCACTCCATCTATTTCGTAAGTAGGATTTTGATGCGAAGTTGGTCGGCAAGTTTCGATACAACCACCTTGATCAACGGCAACGTCAGCAATTACGCTGCCTTTACCCATTGTTGAAACCATTTGTTTCGTAACCAAAGTTGGTGCCTTGTGACCAGTAATTAGCACAGCGCCAATTAGCAAATCACTTTCAGCCACGGCTTGTTCAATGTTCGTTGGGTTAGAATATAAAGTCATACAACGACCTTGAAATACGTCATCTAAATATTCTAATCGAGCTAAACTTACATCCAGGATAGTTACATTAGCACCTAAACCAACAGCCATTTTAGCTGCGTTAGTTCCAACCACACCACCACCTATAATAGTTACTTTACCAGGACGAACTCCAGTTACTCCACCTAGCAAAATACCTTTGCCGCCGTGATCTTTTTGCAAATAGAAAGCGCCAATTTGAGTGGCCATTCTTCCTGCTACTTCAGACATCGGTGTCAACAAAGGTAAAGATCCGTCTTCCTTCTGAATGGTTTCATAAGCAACGGCTTTTACTTTCTTCTCGCAAAGAACTTTAGTTAATTTAGGTTCTGCAGCTAAATGAAGATAAGT
>JAYSSX010000086.1:0-5565 GCA_043720315.1 Pseudobdellovibrionaceae bacterium
TAAGAGGCGACCGAGCCAAAAGCGACGTTTTTGTAATTTACCATGGTACTTAAAGCATCGATAGAGGTGAACAAAGTCACAAAAACCAGCAAACCCCCGGCAAAAAAACTCCAAAATATGGCTGCAATGTACCTATCAATACGATTCATATATAAAATTTAACGTGGATCTTGACTGAGGTCTCTGAAAAATATCTAATTAAGTTATGTCATTACGCATCTTGTTGGCCGACGAAAGTGCTACTATCAAAAAAGTAATTCAGCTGACCCTGCAAGATTTTGCAGTTGAAATTAAATCCGTTACTGTTGGTATCGATGTCCTGCAAGTTGCACGCGTGTTTCAGCCGAATATTATTTTCTGTGATATCTTGTTAGCCAAACGAAATGGCTATGAAGTTTGTGCTGATATTAAGTCTGAATCGCTGACTAAAAAGATCCCTGTTGTTCTAATGTGGAGCAGTTTTATGGAATTTGATGATCAAAAAGCCAAAGCTGTTGGCGTTGATCGTAAATTAGAGAAACCTTTTGATGCGGAAACTCTACGATCATTGGTTAAAGAGCTAGTTCCTGAGTTAAATACCAATGTCATATCAAATTTCCTGTCTTTTCCAAAACTACCGGATTTCGATGATCCTAAAGCAGCAAAACTTCCTAATTCAGACCTTCCCTCGATTCCGGTGTTAAAAGGCAAAGATGCTATTCCGCGAATTCCGGCAACAGACTTTGAAGAACCAGAAGATTTTCAGCAAGTTCCTTTACCGCAGAAGGCACCTGCAGCGACTAAATCTACAGGAAATGGGAATTCGCCCAACCCTGAACAATGGGTTCGCAAAGAATTGAAAGCCGATTTAACTAAATTTAAAATTGATTTGCCGTCTGATAACTTGGAATCTTTTGAACCAGAAGAATATGGCAGCGATCTTACCTTAGCTTCGATTGCATTAAGTTCAGAGCAGGAAGAAGTTCCGAATGTTCCTTTTAGCGCTCCCATTGCACCTAAACAAAGAGTTCCCCAACATACAGTTTCCTCTACTTTTATGACAGAAAATGAGCCCACAGCCGATACCAAGTTCAGCATGACTGGTTTAGCAAGGCAGATGGGACAGAATACAAATGTGACTTCGACTGCGCAAAACAGAAATGATACAAACGTCGCTTCTAATATTGGCTTAGGCCAAATTTCCTCTGGAACAAAATCCGAACCTAAAAGAAATCCAAGCGGCGCAAGCAAGTTAGATGTTTCTGGATTTGATCCTCAACATTTGGAATCCATTTTAAGAGAGCAAGTCCGTGAAGTTTTAGAAACGATTGCATGGAAAGTCATTCCTGACGTGGCTGAACGCATAATAAGAGAAGAAGTCCAAAAGCTACTTAAAGAATCTGAAAGATTATAGTATCCCTTTCTCATGACCTTATTTGAACTCATAAAAGCTGCAATAAAAGAAGATATGCCTTCGGGCGATTTAACCACCGAATCTTTGGCAATGGCGCCTAAAATGGGCCATGCCAAATTGATCGCCAAACAAGATCTGATTCTTTCGGGAAGTTCAGCGTTTGAGCAAACAATGCTGATGTTAGATCCTACTATCAAGGTAGTGTGGCATTTTGAAGAAGGGCAAAAAATTCTTCAAAAGCAGATCATCTGCACTCTTCAAGGTGATTTAGTTCAAATTTTAAAGGCCGAACGAGTGGCTTTAAATTTCTTAATGCATCTTTCTGGAATTGCTACTCTTACTAGAAAATTTGTGGATTTAGTAAACCCTTACGGTACAAAAATTTTAGATACGCGAAAAACCACTCCGGCTTATCGTGAACTGGAAAAACGTGCTGTGGTTCACGGAGGCGGATTAAATCATCGCTTAAACTTAAGTACGGCAATTCTTATAAAGGACAATCATATCTCAATGATGAGTGGAATCACGCCAGCCGTAGAACGTGTTCGTAGTTATACTGACACGGCGATCGAAGTCGAAGCCAAGAATATTTCTGAAGTTAAAGAATGTGTTGGTCTAAAAATACAAAGAGTCCTTCTAGATAATATGAATAATGACTTACTAAAGCAATCTTTGGCCTTGATTCCTCCAGGAATGGAATCGGAAGCCAGCGGCAATATGAGCTTAGATCGTGTCGCACAAGTTGCCGAGTTAGGAGTCAACTATATTAGTGTAGGAGCTTTAACTCATTCAGCACCCTCAGTGGATGTGAGCCTGCTTTTTGACTGGGGAAAATAATGTCCTTTGATTTAGTCCATTCAATATTTCTCTGGTGTAAAAAAAAAGAAGTTAGCTTTTCGTATTCAGAAATATTAGATAGCACTCAAATACTGGCGAAAAAAGAAATCAGCAGCGACCACGTTCTATTCTTTACTACTGTACAAACTGCAGGACGAGGCCGTGGCCAAAACCAATGGTTAAACACAGAAACCCCTAATCAATTATTCCTTTCAACCTGGAAATTTCATACAGCTAAAAGTATTCTTCCTGTCTTCAGTTGTAAAATCGGATTGGTTTTATACAAAGCTTTAAAAGCCGCCTGGCCTATGGGCGCCTTTTCCATTAAGGCACCCAACGATATTTACTTGGATGATAAAAAAGTTTCTGGACTTCTCATTGAGTCTACGCGCCATGATAATAAAAATGTATTTTTCGTGGGTTTAGGACTGAATGTCTTAAACGGACCCGAACTTCCTACGGCAACAAGTTTATTCGATTCTGATTTAACTATAGACGAAACCAGCTGGTGGACTTTTTTAGAAAAATTATTTAGCGGATTGAATCAAGAAATCGAAAGAGTCGATCAAAAATTAGATGCGAAGACCTGCGAAGAACTGGTACGGGCGATGAATTTTTTCCCGCATAAGAAATCAGAATTCACCAAAGTTGATGCTGAAGGAAACATATTTTCCCAAGACGAAAAAATTTCTTGGATGGATCTTTAAGGAGTGACATGGCTTTGACATATACCCCCGAAAATGAGTTAGGAACCCATTGTCCTGAATTTCGTTTAAAAGGAATGGATGAAAAATTCTACCAGCTATCTGATTTTTCTAACAACAAACCTATGCTGGTGTTGTTCATCTGCAATCACTGTCCTTATGTAAAGGCCATCGAAGATAGACTCATTCAACTGGGCCATGACCTAAAAACCCAGGGTATTCATATGGTAGCGATTTGCAGCAATGAAGCCAGTAAGTACACCGAAGATTCTTTTGAAAATTTACAAATAAGATATTTTGAAAAAAATTACCCCTTTGTTTATCTTCACGATGATTCTCAGATTGTTGCTAAAGCATTTGGCGCCGTTTGCACTCCTGATTATTTTCTTTATGATAAAAATTTGCGATTAGCCTACCGCGGACGGCTCGATGACAACTGGAAGTTTCCGGAACAGGTCACAAAAAGAGAACTTTTCCAGGCAGCTTTAATTTTAAACAATGGCGAAAAAATTGTAATTCCGCAAACTCCATCAATGGGCTGCTCTATCAAATGGAAAAATTAAAATGCGTTATATAATTATTGCGATTTTTGCGACGGTATTAATGTTTATGGGAAGACTGATTTACCACGTTGGTTATTTTAAGCCCGTTGAGTTGGCCGAGAAACAAATAGGTCCCCACTTTCTTCTTTATAAAGATCATGTCGGCCCTTACCATAAAATTACACCATTAATCGAAGAAATTGAAGCCTGGGCAAAACAACAGAACATTCCGTGTTTGCAAACCTTTGGCCGGTTCAACGATGATCCTGATTTCGTCGAAGAAGAACGTCTGCGATCAGATGCAGGCTGTATATTATCTGATTTGGTCGGAAATGCAGTTGGCCTTACCTTACCAGACATAGAAAGCAAATCGGTTCGAGTCGCAACTAAACAGTTTCCTAATGGTTATCGTTTGGAAAAACTAGAGGCAAGAAATTACTTAACTGCCTTATTTGACGGAGCCCCTAGTATTGGACCCATCAAAGTCTACCCTCTGGCCAGAGATTATGCCACAGGGTTGGGAAAACTTATTGGCAATCCTATTATCGAAATTTACACCATTAAAGACGAGGATAAAATGACGACCCAATATTTGTTTCCTTTGGTTGGACCCAAATAAAAAAGCCGCAGATTTGCTGCGGCTTTTTGGACTTATCTTAATTAATAACTACAAGACTAGAACCTATAAACCTCGGATTAAATTCAAAGCCGATCCAGCAACAAACCACTTCAGTTGTTCTTGATTGTAGGTATGAATTAACTGGATAGTTTCTTTATTTCCGTCAGCATGAGCAATCGTCATTGAAACATTTTTGCCAGGAGCTAGTGCAGACAAACCGGTTAAACTGACACGATCATCTTCTTGTATTTTTTCATAATCCGTTGGATTCGCAAAATGTAACGCTAGAACACCTTGTTTTTTCAAGTTAGTCTCGTGAATTCGGGCAAAACTTCTTGCGATCACGGCCGTACAACCTAAAAATCTTGGGCACATAGCTGCATGCTCACGCGAAGAACCTTCACCGTAATTTTCATCACCGAAAATAACCCAACCTTTGTTTGCCTTTTTATATTCGCGAGCGATTTTTGCAAACTCAATGGATTTTTCCCCATTTAGTTGATTTTTACCTTTACCAATTTCCTTTGTAAAAGCATTGTCGGCACCCAATAACATATTGTTGGAAATATTATCCAAGTGACCACGGAATTTTAACCATGGACCGCCAGGAGAAATATGATCCGTAGTACATTTACCTTTGGCTTTTGCTAAAACGATTTGGTCGGTAAAATCTTTGCCGCCCCATTTAGTAAATGGCTCTAATAATTGCAATCGATCAGACGTTGGATTCACGACAACTTTTGCTGTTGACCCCGCTGGTTTTTGATAACCCTCTGTATCGGCTACGAAACCTCTTGCTGGAAGCTCAGGAGCCTCTGGGACTTTAAGTCTTATTTTCCCATTAGGCCCTTCTAACTCGTCAGTCATCGGATTAAAATCCAATCGCCCGGCTAACCCTAATGCCATAACTATTTCTGGCGAGCCAATGAAAGCCAATGTTTCCGCGTTTGAGTCATTTCTTCCGCGGAAATTACGATTAAAAGAAGTGACGATCGTATTTTTATCACCGGTTTTAATGTCGTCACGTTTCCACTGCCCGATACATGGGCCGCAGGCGTTTGCTAGCACAGTTGCGCCAACAGCATTAAATGTTTCCATTTGTCCGTCACGTTCAATCGTATTTTGAATTTGGGTTGAACCCGGAGAAACCAAAAATGGCTGCTTCATTTTGACACCGATAGCGATCGCTTGTTTGGCAATAAATGCCGAACGACCAATATCTTCGTACGAAGAATTAGTGCACGACCCAATAAGAGCGCTCGATAATTGAACTGGGTAACCCTTTTCCTCGGCTTCTTTTTTAACAGCGGAAATCGGTCGAGCCAAATCTGGAGTATGAGGGCCAACTAAATGCGGCTCTAATGTTGATAAATCGATTTCGATAACTTGATCAAAATATTTTTTTGGATCTTTAGCCACTTCTGGATCGGCACATAACAACGCTTTATTTTGTTCAGCAATTGCCGCCAA
>JAYSSX010000087.1:0-1890 GCA_043720315.1 Pseudobdellovibrionaceae bacterium
GAATTCAATGATCGACAGAATTCACCAATTACTAAGTGAACAGCCAACATCTTACCTCGCCGCAAAACTCCATTCGGCCCAACTGGATCAGTTATTAGACTATCATTATCAACCGGTAGAAGAGGCTTTGATTAGAAAATCTAAAGAAGAATCCCAATTGAAAAATGAGTTGGAAAAGCAAAAATGGATTGGCTTGGACATTCAGTCTATGCAAACGCCGTATTCGGAAATTTTAGAAATGATTAATGTCATTCAGCCTAAAGAAACAGATCACTGGATTGACATCGGAGCCGCCTATGGACGGGTCGGAGTTGTGCTAGCATTAATGCGACCGCAGATGCGCTTTTCTGGATATGAAATAGTCACAGAACGCGTCGTCGAGGCAAACCGAATATACAGAAAATGGAATTTTCAAAATACAATAGTCTACGAATCTGATTTGGCCGATCCGAAAGCTTCCATTCCCTCTGCAGATCTTTATTTTATCTATGACTTTGGCTCTAGAAAAGATGCCGACATTGTAATAGAAAAATTGCGGTTGCTTGCATTGAATAAGCCTATTCAGGTCATTGCGCGCGGCCGTGGAATAAAAAATTGGATCATGATGGACTATCCCTGGATAAGCCAGATGAAACCGCCAAAACATTTTAATCATTGGAGCTGGTTTCAATCTTGAAGTTATTTTACATTTAATTCAATTTTGGCTGGGCCAGCAAAATCAGTAACCCAAAAATAAAAAACAAGGCAGCGGTAAACCAACGAATCCTTTTCATAGGAACTTTTTTAACCAGGCTTTCGCCCAAAAAAACAGCCAGACCGTCAGCAGCAAGCATTCCTATTGTCGTTCCGAAAATCACCGAAGTGGGAATCATAAACCGTGCGCCCAACGCAATCGTTGCCAATTGTGTTTTATCTCCCATTTCTGCAAAGAAAAACGAAACGGTTGTTGTCCAGAAAGCGCCCCATCGATTAGAATTCTTTAATTCTTCTTCCTTATCAGGAACTAAAATCCAAATAGAAAAAGCAAAAAAAGTTGCACTTAAGATCCCCTTTAAATAACGAGCCTCAATTAAACCCGAGACCCAAACTCCTAAATAGGCAGCTAACCCATGATTTAATAATGTTGCGGTCAAAATTCCCCACATAATAACCCAAGGGCGTTTAAATTTAATAGCTAGGACCAATGCTAATAGCTGTGTTTTGTCCCCCATTTCGCTGGCAAAGACCAACAGAAAAGACTGTAGTAGAACATCCACTTTGACCTCTAAAAAGAAACAAGATTTCCATATCTAAAACTTAAAAACAATAATAAAAGATCTTTTAATGCAAACAGAACTAAAAAATTCCATTGAATATCTTTCTTCCCCTGAAGCCTTGGCCAGCATTCAACGTGATCCTTATTGGCCAAAGTGGGATACACCCTGGTGGCATATGCTACTAATGCACGAACTTGGCGAATCCGATCAGATTCCCCAATTAGCCATTGATAAAATGATTTCAGTTATACAAAGCCATTATTTGAAAACCTTTCCGCTGACTATTGAAGAAATTCCTGAAGGGACAGATCCGAGACGGCAAATCGCCTGTCACTGTGCCCTGGGAAGTATCTACCAAGTTTTATTTGCACGTGATCCGCATATAGATCAAAAGTTACCTTGGATCCGACCTTGGTTTTTAAAATATCAAATGGGCGATGGTGGTTTAAATTGTGATGAAGCAGCTTATACAAAATCTCCGTCTAAAAGTTCCATTGTTTCAACGCTACCTTGTTTGGAAGCGATCTTTTTTTGCCGTAACGGAGATCTCAATTCTGCTGAACATGATTTTGTGAATAAAGGCGCCCACTATCTTTTGCGGCAAAAATTATTCCGCAAGCTTTCTAATGGCGAA
>JAYSSX010000088.1:0-7946 GCA_043720315.1 Pseudobdellovibrionaceae bacterium
CATGAACAGCAAGACATTGGTCTAGAATTAGGTCATTTTGTGGTTCGCGGAGAAGATGGTCAAAAGACTTTCGCTTGTCAAAAATACACAAAACTCATTATGACTTTCCAAAGTGAAGGTGTTGCAGTTGCTGGTCAGCCGTCAACAATGGAAGTAGAAGGTCATTGCGAGATTTCTGCACATGACATTAATAGCATTTCTCCATTATGGATTCCTGTAGCTAAAGTTTTAGGGGAACCTGTAAGTGATGGCGAGTTCGATTTCCGTGAAGGTCATCAAGTGCGTCTCAGATTTGCCAATGTTTCGGATGAGTGGCCACATACGTGGGTTTTAACTAATGTTAAAATGGTGGACGAGCAGACCCAACAAGAAATGGGTTTAGATCTTAACGAGATTAAGAAATTTTCAAACAATCCTGTCGTCATTCAGTGGTAATCTGCTGAAAAATAAGCCGATAAACAGCGGCTTGTAAAATCTTTGTAAAATTGAATTTTCCTTAAAGGGCTTAAGTCCTTGTTTTTACGTTTGGTATAGATTTGGTACCTAAAAGTTCAATAATTCAAAGGAGAATTTATGAATTTAGTTACAACTTTAATAGCATTAACAATCGGATTTTCTGTTGTAGCACAGGCTGGTGTCATTACCACGATGGTTTGTAAAACAGAAAAAGGTACCGAATTGAAATTGATTTATGACAATTATTCTGAACTGGTTAAAGGCTCAGAACTGATTTCTTTAACAATTGCAGGCGATGACATGTCAGAGAGACTTCAAAATGATCACTTTGGAACTACTGGCGGACGTCCTAGTTTTGCAGTCACTGAATTTCCAACAGCCGGAAAGCATACAAGTTTTACTATATCAAAAGCAGGTACATATACAGTATATAAAAATGGAAGCTACAGTGGTGAAGAACATAATTTATCTTGTGAAGACAAAACACCAAAAGCCGAAAAAGAAGACAGCTCTTTTTAATAGTACTGTTTTTTAGTAATCATTTAATTTGCAGAGGGACCATTGGTCCCTCTTTTTTTAAGACGGGCTCTTTTTCAGAACCATTCGTTAATTATTTTGCTTCTTCTAGTTCGATATAGTGCCATACTCCACCAATATCGTCGCCGGCATCAGCTGCAACACCACGATCAAATGCATACGTGTAAACAGGGCGGCCTTCATAAGTTACTTGTACTTTTTTATTAGCACGAGCAATTGAACCCAATGGCGCTACTAGGTTTTTAGCTTCGCTAGCAGAAATCAAGTAAGGAGGCCAAACTTCAGCGCAATCAGTACTGCAAGTTGGTGCTGGTTTACCTTGATCTAAATCGAACACGTATAAAGTGTTGCCTTTAGTATCAGCCAATAAGTGTTCACCTTCGTCATTTACTGTAACTGTAGTTAGTTCTACTTTGGGCTCTACAGCAACAGGAGTTGGTGTCGGAGTGCCGTAGTCAGCTAGGGCTATGCTGGCATTAAGAACTAATGCTAAAAGTGCAATTGTCGTTTTCATATTTTTTCCTTCTTGTGCACCATTGGTGCGTTTAGTTTTTCGCACAAAAGTGCGGCTTATTTTAGTGCTTGTAATTAAGCAAATCTATTTCCACAAACTGTCACAGAAGGGAAGAATCTGAAATAGCTAAAACCGACTACCGGGTAGTCCAAAATGGAAAGTAAAGCTTTTTAAACATTGAATCGATTTAAAGGCATTTAGGCTGATTACTTGATGAATCAGCTATGTAAAAATTATTCGGAATCTTCGCCCAGCTCGTAAGTGCCGTCGGATTGAATTCCAAAGCCAAACTTTTCCAAATTGGTTTTAACTTTTTCGTACGCCGTTTCGTTCATTTCAAAATAAACGATCTGTAAATTCAGGCGGCCAGCCATGTTTCTTGGTTGCTGCTCGGCCTGTTCATTATGAAGTTTGGTCTGCCGTACTTTTTCTTCCTCATCGATGACAATCTCGAATTCGATGCCTGCTTCTTGCAGCATTTCGGTAATCGCATTTATGTCGTTTAATCCAAATGGTCCAATTTCCATAGGTATTACTTTGCGTACTGACGGGCTAATTCTACAAAAGTACGAATCATCGCGCCACTGGCACCTTTACGAGGGCAGTAGTTCAAACGATTTCCTACACTCCAGGCAGTTCCCGCAATATCAAAGTGAGCCCATGGAATTTCTGAATCAACAAACTGTTCTAGGAAAGCGGCTGCTGTAGCGCTGCCTGCACCTTTACTATTGGATGTGTTTGATAGATCAGCGTATTCACCCTTCATGTCGCCAGCATGGAAATCGGTCAATGGCATGTTCCATACCATTTCACCAGATACGGTTGCGGCTTTCTCAATTTTGGCTTTTAAAGCCTGGTTACGAGTGAAATAACCGGTATGAATATTACCCAAAGCCATAACGATAGCGCCAGTTAAAGTGGCTGCATCGATGATAATTTGAGGTTTTTGTTCTGAAGCGTAAGCCAAGGCATCAGCCAAGATCAAACGGCCTTCAGCATCTGTATTGTTGATTTCAAAAGTTTTCCCATTGCGAGCCGTATGAACATCTCCCGGTTTAGTGGCAGATCCATTCACCATATTTTCAGTCATTGGAACAAAACATAAAACATTCACCTTTAATTTTAACTTACAAATCGCCAACATTGCACCGACTACGTTGGCGCCGCCACACATGTCGTATTTCATTTCTTCCATCGCGGCCGAAGGCTTGATGCTAACTCCACCACAATCAAAAGTTAAACCTTTGCCCACAAAAGCAATGGGAGCTTTTCCAGCAGCAGCACCTTTATATTCCAAGATTAAGAAACGTGGTTCTTGATCAGAACCTTGACTAACTCCAAGTAGGCCACCCATTTTTTCTTTTTTAATACGGGTTTTATCCCAGATGGTTGCTTTTAGTTTGGTTCCTTTAACTTCAGCGGCAACAGTGTCAGCAAAAATAACCGGAGTCATTAAATTGCCTGGCATATCGCCTAAACGACGTGAAAAATTAACGGATTCAGTCAGGATAAGCGCATTTTGAATAGCTGCCTTATAACTGGCATCAGCGATTTTACTAACCAGTTCGATTTGAAGATCTTTAGTCTCTTCCTTCTTACCCGTTTTTAATTCTTTAAATTCATAAGAGGCCAAAGCCATTCCTTCTACAAAAGCTTGCAATAAAACAGCGCCTTCTTTTTTTGCAGTAGTAATGCCATCAAACAAAATATCAAAGTGAGAATTTTTGTAGCTGTGGATTACATTGTAAACCGTGGCACCAAGACTTCTTACCTGTTCAGCGGTTGGTTTTGATCCAAGACCTACAACTGACAAGTTCTGTGCATCTTCATAATTGAATTTAAGAAATTTTACGGATTCATTCAATTTACCAGTGATTGTTTTATTTTCGATTACATCCGATAAGATTTTTTGTAAACTGGCAGGATATACAGAGACTGTCTCTTTTTGACCCTTTTTTTGAACTTGCGAAAAAGTAACAACGACTTGAGAGTGTTTTACTGTCTTAGAAAGCTGAATATTCAACATAATAAATCTCCTTATTGAGCGTTCTAAGGTCATAGCACAACGAGTCTGAAGTTCAATGAAATTTTATCTAAATAATCGAGTATGGATTGGACTTAAGTCGATTAAGAGTTTTCGACCTTGCGCCGATAATAAAACGAACCATATTGGTTACTAATGCAGAGGAGAAGCTGTGATTCCATACGTTATTGAGCAGACATCAAAAGGTGAAAGAAGTTACGACATTTACTCGCGATTATTAAAAGATCGTATTGTGATTTTGGGATCACAGGTTACTGACGAAGTTGCCAATAGCATCATCGCCCAGGTGTTGTTCTTAGAAGTAGATAATCCCGAAAAGGACATTCACTTTTACATCAATTCTCCGGGGGGCAGCGTAACAGCCGGTTTGGCGATTTACGATATGATGCAATTCGTGAAGTGTGATGTGGCGACTTATTGTATGGGCATGGCCGCAAGTATGGGTTCGCTTTTGTTAACCGCAGGTACAAAAGGCAAAAGGTATTGTATGCCTAACAGCAAGGTAATGATTCACCAGCCTTTAATTGGTGGTGGCGGTATTTCTGGTCAGGCTTCTGACATTGAAATTCATGCCAAAGAAATGATTAAAACAAAAAATAAGTTAACTGACATTTATGTAACTCATACCAGTAGATCGTTTGAAGATTTAACGAAAGCGATGGATCGTGATAATTATATGACTGCAGAAGAAGCCAAGAAATTTGGGCTTATTGATACTGTCGTTGAATTCAGAAAAATGAAGAAATAAATAACTACTGAGTAAGTAAAGGATAGCAGAACATGAATATGATGAAAGATAGTGGATTGAAATGTAATTTCTGCGGTAAAAGTCAAAAAGAAGTGAAAAAACTGATTGCTGGTCCAAACGTTTACATTTGTGACGAGTGTATTGAACTATGCACAGATATCATTGATGAAGAAAAAGAAAAAGAGACAGCGGTTAAGGGGACTTTCAAAGTTCCAAAACCGGAAGAGATCAAAACTTTCTTAGATGATTACGTCATTGGCCAGATTCGGGCTAAGAAAACTTTAGCGGTAGCGGTTCACAACCATTACAAACGTATCAACTCGGCTCCAGGCAGTAAAAAGAAGGATGACGTTGAGCTTCAGAAGTCCAACATCCTATTAATTGGACCTACGGGTTCAGGTAAAACTTTATTGGCGCAAACAATTGCCAAAGTTTTAAACGTTCCGTTCGCAATGGCAGATGCTACCACGTTAACTGAAGCGGGTTATGTGGGTGAAGATGTGGAAAATGTGGTATTGAATTTACTTCAGGCCGCTGACTACGATGTTGAAAAGGCGCAAAGAGGCGTGATCTACATCGATGAGATCGATAAAATTTCTCGTAAATCAGAAAATCCATCAATCACTCGAGACGTTTCGGGCGAAGGTGTACAGCAAGCACTATTAAAAATCTTAGAAGGGACAGTTGCGAACTTACCTCCAAAAGGTGGACGTAAACATCCTCAACAAGAATTTATTCAAGTGGATACGACGAATATCTTATTCATCGTCGGTGGGGCTTTCGTAGGTTTAGATAAAGTGATCGAAGGTCGAACTTCTAATCGTATGATGGGTATCGCAGCTGATATCAAAACAACGAAAGAAAAAGAAGAAGGTGAAAACGTTCTGCAAAAAATTGAACCTGATGACTTAGTGAAGTTTGGTTTGATTCCAGAATTTATCGGTCGTCTTCCTTCAATTGCAGTACTAGACCCGTTAGAAGAAAATGCATTGATGGAAATTTTAACAAAACCTAGAAATGCCGTAACCAAACAGTATCAAAAATTGTTTAGCTATGAAGGTGTGGACCTTAAATTCACTGACGCAGCCTTAAAAGCGATAGCGCAGATGGCTTTAAAAAGAAAAACCGGAGCACGTGGGTTAAGAGGCGTCATTGAGTCTTCTATGCTTGACATCATGTTTGACATCCCTTCGCAGACCAACGTTAAGGAAGTTATCATCGATGAGAAGGTCATAAACGAAGGTGGCGTACCAAAATTGACCTATAAAACCGAAGAAGAAATGCGTGCAGCTGATGAAAAGAAAAAATCACAGGAGAGCGCATAGAAAACAAGGCTAAAGTTTAGCTAGTATTTTTTCCTAAAAAATAACGTAAGGCCTCAATTTATAAAGTTTTTACTAATATAGATTGAGGCTTTTTTATTTTGTTCTTAAAATATTAGAAACCCTAACCATAGGGTTCGAAATTGGTGTCTTAATACCAGTTTGTTGGCCAAGGAGGGGAATCATGGCAGACAGTTCAAAAACAGCGACTCAGCTTCCGCTTTTGCCTTTAAGAGATCTCATTATATTTCCGCATATGATGATGCCACTTTTTGTCGGTAGGGAAAAAAGTATAAATGCTCTTGAGGACGCCATGAGCAAACAGACTGACATCGTTTTAGCCGCTCAAAGAGATGCTAAAACCAACAATCCTGAACCAAAGGATATTTATTCGATTGGCACCGTTGGTACCATCATTCAGCTTTTACGACTTCCCGATGGAACGGTGAAAGTTTTAGTTGAAGGTAAACGTCGGGTTAAAATTAAGAATTTTGTTTCACAAGATAGTTTTTTCGTAGTTACGACGGAAGATATCGCTGAAGAGGTCGAAGCGCCGGTAGAGAGTGCCGCCCTAATCAGATCGGTTAAGTCTACTTTCGAAACTTACGTAAAATTAAATAAAAGAATTCCACCAGAAATTTTAATGCGAGTAGCTTCTATTGAAAATCCAGGTGAACTTTCTGACATCATTGTTGCTCAGTTGAATTTAAAACTGGAAGACAAGCAGAAGGTTTTAGAAATCTTTGATCCGGGTAAACGTTTAGAACATTTGTTGAATCTAATGACTGGCGAAATCGAAATTCTTGAGGTTGAAAAGAAGATTCGTACGCGCGTGAAAAAACAAATGGAAAAATCGCAAAAAGAATACTATCTAAACGAACAGATGCAGGCGATTCAAAAAGAACTTGGCGAAAAAGACGACTATCAAGCTGAATTACAAGAATTAGAAGAAAAAGCCGCTAAGAAAAAAATGTCCCAAGAAGCGAAAGACAAAATCAAAAAAGAGATCAAGAAATTAAAATTGATGTCACCAATGAGTGCGGAAGCAACCGTAGTTCGAAATTACATTGATTGGGTTTTATCTTTACCTTGGCAGGACTATTCTGAAGAAAAACATGACGTCCAACGTGCCGAAGACATCCTTAATGAAGATCATTGGGGATTGGAAAAAGTAAAAGAAAGAATTCTAGAATACCTAGCTGTTCTTTCGATTGCTAAAGGTTTAAAAGGTCCGATCTTGTGTTTAGTTGGCCCTCCAGGGGTTGGTAAGACATCCTTAGCGCGTTCAATTGCCCGTTCACTGAATCGTGGATTTGCACGTATCAGTTTAGGTGGAGTTCGTGATGAAGCCGAAATTCGTGGTCATAGAAAAACTTACGTAGGCGCTATGCCGGGTAAAATTTTACAATCATTAAGAAAAGTTGATAAAGGTAATCCTTTAGTTCTTTTAGATGAAATCGATAAAATGGCTTCTGATTTTAGAGGTGACCCAAGTTCAGCGATGTTAGAAGTTTTGGATCCAGAACAAAATTGTAACTTCCAGGATCATTATTTAGAAATCGAATATGATTTATCAAAAGTAATGTTCGTGGCGACAGCCAATTCATTGCACACGGTTCCACGTCCCTTGTTAGATCGTATGGAGATCATCAGCCTAGAGGGTTATACTGAAACGGAAAAATTCCATATCGGTAAAAACTATTTAGTAGCTAAACAATTAGAGATGCATGGGTTGAAAGATCGCAAAGTATCTATCCAAGATGCGACACTTAGAAATATCATTCGTTTTTACACACGAGAGGCCGGAGTTCGTAATTTAGAACGACAAATAGCAAACGTTTGTAGAAAAGTGGCTCGTGATATCGTAAGAGAAGAAGCGATTGCAGAGATGAGCACAGCTAAAGCTAAAAAAGGTGCAACGAAAACCACTGCTAAAGGTAAGTCGGCCAAATCAGTTCCGGGTTACATTGTAACTCCGAAGAAATTGATCGAGTTACTTGGACCAGAGAAATACAAAATGAGTAAAATCGAAGACGGCAACGAAATCGGTTTAACAAACGGTATGGCTTGGACAGAAGTGGGCGGAGATCTTTTAGCAGTGGAAGCTTCGGTGATTCCTGGTAAGGGAAAATTCACAGTCACTGGTCAGTTGGGTGATGTGATGAAAGAGTCCTGTTCGGCAGCGATGAGTTATGTTCGATCAAGAGGTCCGTTGTTTGGTTTGGAAAAAGAGTATTTCCAAAATATCGATGTTCATATCCATTTACCAGAAGGTGCGACTCCTAAGGATGGTCCTTCAGCAGGTATTGCTTTAACGACTAGTAT
>JAYSSX010000089.1:0-3103 GCA_043720315.1 Pseudobdellovibrionaceae bacterium
CATAGCGTCCTCCTCTCGATTTTGGTCTCTTTAAATAGAGACGGTGTTTAAATTGTGTTGAGCTGCCATCACGGCGAAAACGACGCCAGGGACGACAACAAGATCATTCAAATTCTTTACTAACTTTTTGACCAAATTTTTACTTTTCCATGTGGCAAGATCGACCACATTATTCATTTCACCTCTTGGGCCTTTTGGAAAAACTTTTTGTGGGATCAATGTCATGTTGGATACATTGAGTAGTCCAATAACTCTAACTTCTTCCCAACGGTATTGCGCTAAAACATCTTTCCATTCAGATTCGGCCTCGAAAAAATATTCTAGTCCACTGGAACATACCAGTTTGAAATCGGACTCGCGTCCACCCCTAAGTTCTTTAAACCAGGGAACAACGACTCCGGTCAAATTTACTGGCATTAATTTATTCTCAGAAAAGCCTTTGTCTGACTTTGCCTGCGGTAAAGACTTTCCTTCTTTTTTTCCTTTCCATTCTATAAATGATTTTACTTTTTCCATAAAATTCTCCAAGGCTTTATCCCGCCATCTCCATAGGCGAGTGGTTATAGGTTTTATATTTGGGCTGAAACCGACCTGAATTTTTCTTTCTAATCATTAAACACTGCTTTTTAACTTTCCTTTGTAATATGTCCAATACGGCATCCAAAGAGGGTGCGCGATTATAGACCCCAATTGGGACTTCTTTAGTTTTTCCCCATAGCAATCCTTCAATGATTCGTCCATTTCTCACGAACCTCATGCCGATATCTGAGGCCGGCGACAAGGCTTTAAGTGAGCTGACGATTTGGCGAATCTTTTCTTCCGCCCCTTTATCGATACCAACACCTTCATCATAAATTCTTGCACCATCTAAATTCATAACCCCTCCTCTCCTTTAGGAAGCCCATTGTTCTTTAAACAAGGGTTTTTTCCGAGCACTTACTTTTCGTTCACTTAATCTGTGTATCTGCCGCATAACGGCTTTTCGAACTTTTCGCAAAATTGCCAGGACATGTTTTCCTTTTTTTTCAACGAAGATCGGCTCCGTGAGCCCAAAGACGCTCATTGAAACTGCAAACAAGTGTTTATCTTTGGCTTCTGGCGCAATCGTCACTTGGACGTCAGTATCCCAACCATAAACTAATTTGATTTCCTTCACTGCATGATCAGCATACTGTTTCAACGCCGTTGTCTGTGAAAGATCCTTTGCATGGAATTCGTACATTAGTTGCTCATTGAATAAATCCATAAATCCTCCTTATAGCGGGCGATTGAAGCGTTTCACTTTCCAAGCATTTAGTTGACTGTGAATTCGCTTCTCCAGCTTTTGAATTGCAAAACTTGGGCTTTTTGCTGTTGCTTCTGCTGAAAAAATGCCGGCCATGCTAGCAATCCGACAAGATGCCTTTACCATGCCTTGGCTTTTTTCAAATATCCACTTTATCGCAGAATCACCAGGTGCGCTAAAATAGACTCTTTCTGCCAGCGCAGCTATCATGTTTTTAATTTCATATTTTGGGTCGAATCCCAAAAACTCATATTCCATCTTTTCTCGAATCATAATCCCCTCCATTTTTTAAAAGTTCATTTTAAAAATTGCAGCATTGAAAAAGACCGCTGCTAGACAAAAGGTTTTTTTGCCATTGCAAGTGATCCTAATTTATAAATGATTTTATTTCGACTACTACCGAATTCGATTCGGCGGAACTCCTGAAGGATTTCTCATGCTATACCTCCTTAGTTACGTCCCATGCGCACACGAGTCAGTTAAAGAAGTTAGTGCTAATATACCGGGCGCACTGGAATCTTAATTTAATTTTCGGATTTTTTTTGAAAAAATCAAGATTGGGAAGTTATTTTTTTTAAAATTTAGACTTAAGTTATAAATGCCTAATATTTTCAACAGCTTATGCTCGTCTAATAATGAAATAGAAAGCGGCCATTCCGTTTTGAAATGGCCGCTTTTGCTTGCCTACAATATAAGGCTTTACCTGAAACTTAGTTCGCTGACTTATGAAACTTTAACATCTTTCAGCTCTTTAGCTCCCTCCTTCTTATTGCTCAATAACTTACTGAAGAATCCGGCATCGCCCGTTTGAATTTGAACGGTTCGTCCCTTTGCAGCCTCAGCCTTTGGAAGAGCGACATTCAAAACTCCGTTATCATAAAGCGCTTCAATTTTTTCAGCATTGATAGTTTTTGGCAGCTCAAAAGTCCGCTCAAATTTTCCGTAAACTCTTTCATGGCGAAGCGTCTCTTCGGCATTTGATTCTTTCATCTCACGTTTTCGCTCACCCGAAATTTGAAGTGTGTTCCCTTGGACTTCAATTTTAATATCTTCTTTTTTAACTCCCGGCATATCAAAACTAATTAAGTAATGTTCCTTAGTTTCATTGATGTCACAGGTTGGCAAAAAACCAACAGTGTTCGCATAAGTTGGCCGGGTAAGACTATCTACGATCCGATCAAAATCTTCAAATACATCGCTCACCATCAGGGATGGTGATAAATTTCTGCGTGATAATGGCCACTGCTCTGATAAAGGACTTAACATTCTCATTTTTTACCTCCTATGGTTAATTGTTAATGAGTCGTTCTGCCGTTCATTCTGCTCCTAAGTTGTGACTGTCAAAAAAATTGTCAAGCTTACTTCAAAAAAAATTTCCATATGTTTTCACTTATGTTTTTATTTTCGGAAATTTTAAAATAATTTTGTCTCGTTCTGAAATCATCTGCATTTTTCTTTCATCGACATTTTGCGGTAAAGGGAAGCTTCGGTTAAAGGTCGATTTATAAATGCTCTTCTCTGATGAGACGTCCCCTTCTTTTTTCTCGGAGCCAACTTTTTTTTCTGTCGTACCCGTAATTGTAATGTATCCGTTTTCAACTTTGGTATTTATTGAGGTTGCATTTACGTCTTCGACACTTATGTCATAGTAGATCGAGTTGTCGTCTTCGCGCTGGGATATATCGCTGATTCTTCCTCCACCAAATTTATTAGAAAACCACATATCAAAGGGATTAGCCGGGCTATTGTGCCCTTCATTAAACCCTTGCAGCCGCTTTTCCATTTGCTCACGCATGTTTCGCATTTGCTCAAATGGGT
>JAYSSX010000090.1:0-3324 GCA_043720315.1 Pseudobdellovibrionaceae bacterium
GACCAGTTCAACCACCGACACAGATCGAAGAAGTTTATATGAATTATTTAAACTGGGTAAAAACCATTGACCCGTCAGTTGTTCCGGAGCATTTAATTGATGAAGACTTCGACGAAAATAGCGGTCACAAAAAAGATGAAGATAAGACTTTGCAAGAACTGACCAACGACGAAGACCAAAACCAGGAGAGTTAGTTATGACGACCAAACCTTCTGAAATTAAATTAAAAATTGCGGGTTACGAAGTGATTCCTATTCCCACTGGTCTATTTGGACTTGATGGCGGTGCGATGTTCGGCACCGTTCCCAAAGTGCTGTGGGAAAAAACTAATCCGACGGATGATCAAAATCGCATTCAAATGGAAGCTCGCGCATTACTTTTAAGAAATACGAAATTAAAAAGAAATATTTTGATCGACACAGGCAATGGTTCTGATTTTGTCGCCAAGTACGGTGAAAAATTAGGTGGAACCTTTGCAAAAATGTACAACGTGGATCAATCGGGCCCAAGCTTGATTAAATCTTTAAGAAAATATGGCGTTGAAGCTGATGAAATCACTGATGTCATATTAACTCACTTGCATTTTGATCATGCCGGCGGTGCAACGATCCTGAATCACAACAATGATCTAGTGCCGACATTTCCTGAAGCGGTATATTATTTACAACGTGAAAACTACAACACGGCTAAAAATCCCAATCGCCGTGAAAAAGCCAGCTACTTTCCTGCGAATTTTGAACCGCTTTTAAAAACTGGAAATCTAAAATTACTTGAAGGCGAACAGAAAAATCTGCTACCAGGAATTTCCGTGAAAGTTTCAAACGGCCATACCCAAGGCCATCAAATGGTGATCATTGAAGATGATATTCACCGTTTGGTTTACTGTGGCGATGTGGTGCCGACTTCGACCCACGTGCGTTCTGCGTGGTTGATGGGTTATGATTTAAATCCACTTTTACTGATTGAAGAAAAACGCGCCCTGATGAATGAGGGAAAAAATAAGTCCACGTACTATTTTTTCGAGCACGATCCATACTGTGATCTTGCAAGCATCGAAGAATCTGGCGATGATTACAAGGTCAAAGAGAGATTTCTATTAACACCATAATCAAAAATATCCGATATTACTTACGACGTCTTTTTGATGAATTTGCCGAGATCCGTTTTGCAGCAACAAGCTTAGCGTATTCGACTTTGTTTTCGTTGATTCCTTTTTTAGTCGTTGTCCTTGCAGTTTTTCAAGCCGTCGGCGGCCTACAAAAAATTTATCCCGATATTGAAAATATTATTTTATCATTGTTTCGCGATGCTACAGGCGTGACGGTGACTTTATACATTCAACGGACAATCGATGCGATTAACCCTAAAACAATGGGAATAACAGCTGTGGTGTTTCTTTATTTTTCCATGATGGGTTTACTTCGCAATGTCGATGTGGCCTTTCATCATATTTGGAAAACCAAAGCGCAGAAGCCCTTTTTCAGACGCATGTGGATGCACTGGCTGATTCTACTGAGCACTCCGGGGTTACTAGCTGTTTTTCTGGGACTTCGTTCAGTGAAGTGGCTTAATCCCAGCCAAGGATTTGATGCGACTCAGATCTTGTTCCCTGTAGGTTTAATTTTTTTCATTTGGTTGCTGTATGTGACGATTCCTGAAAAAAAAGTCCACAAGATCAGTGCATTAATCGCCGCAACTGCAGCAGCTGGGGCGCTGATTGTTGTGCAAAATTCGTTTTTATGGGCGTCTCTAAAAATTTTTAAACACAACAAGATCTATGGATCATTGGCTTCGATACCGATTTTTCTATTCTGGCTGTTGTTGCTTTGGTACGTGGTACTGACTGGAGTATCTTTGTGCGCTTACTTCCAACAAAAAATTTTTAAAATACCTTAACAATGGCGTCAAAGTTTGATAATCCTCTTTTGTTAGCATTGTTAAAGTGGTTCCGTAGCTCAGTTGGATAGAGCATCTCCCTTCTAAGGAGAGGGTCGCACGTTCGAGTCGTGCCGGAATCACCAATCAGCCCATTGGGCAATTTGGAACCCACGGTCCGTACCGGATAGATGCTTTACACTTTGTACCGGAGACATCCTTTACACTTTTTCAAAACCAAAAGGATCGTCCACGGGTTCAACTCTAGAACCTTTTTCATCAAAATAACCTAGATCATAATCCATAAAACTAACAACCCAGATCCCATCTTCCATTTCTTTTATCCCGACTTGCTGATTTGCAAATGACCTACTAAGGCTTACTTTTAACGTCTTCGTGCAAATTCGTCCGCACTGAGTCACCGTAATTGTTTGATCATGCATTGGATAAAATAATGGTTCTAATTTCTTAAACTCTCTATCGGACTTTTTATAAATTTCTGAAGGGTATTTATTTTTAATTCCTGCATGCGGGCGTTCATTGTTAAAAATATTAATAAAATTATCGAATGATTCTTGTTGCGACACCAACGTCTGTCGCGGTGGTCGCGTCGTTTCAAGTTTTAAAGTTAAATGCATTCGCTCATGCCTGCCATTTTCTTCTGGGTGTCCTGGCGTAATTCGTTCTAAATTAATTCCGTGTCGCATCCACCAGACGGATAATTTTGTTAAATTATAGAACGACTGACCATTGGCAAATGGGTTACCATTGTCTGTTCGTAAAGAATCAGGAATGCCGTATTCTTTAAAAGCCCTCGTAAATACTTCAAAGGCAAATTCTTCTCTTGTTGATGCCAGTGCATCACATTTGATTAAATATCTGGAAGCGTAATCTGTAATTGTCAGTGGATAACAATACTGCTGATTGCCAAGCATAAATTCACCTTTGTAGTCTGCACACCAAAGTTGATTTGGCTCTGTCACGTGTTCTAGAAGCGTGCCATTGGCTTTAAATCTTCTTCGGCCAAGGCGATGCTTCACTAAACCGTGACGATCTAATATGGCGTGCACTGTGCTTTTTGCTGGGGCTTTTACGTCGGGATATTTTTTAATTATTTTTTCTCTTATTTTGGGCGCGCCCCAATTTGGATACTCACGCTTTAAATCAAGAATCATCGCTTCCATTTGCACAGGCAAAGAATTTGCGTACCTATGCGGCGTTCTTTTTTGTTCAACCAAAGCACATTGACCCATCATCTTATAGCGATCGATCAACTTGTAGGCTGTTGGTCTGGTAATACCAAATTCTTTACAAAGCGGTGCGATCTTTTCACCTTCTAAATACCTGGCTATAAATTTAAGCTTCTCATCCATCTTATTACACTCCTTCCAACCCATTGGAATTCCTCCTTGATTGGAAAAGTGTAAACTATGTCTCCGGTATAAAATG
>JAYSSX010000091.1:0-5917 GCA_043720315.1 Pseudobdellovibrionaceae bacterium
GGATTGCTTCTTAGGAGAAAACGTTCATTACCTGCTGCGGTAGCCGTACTTCAATTGTTTTTTTTGGCTTTGGGTAGCTACCTGGTTTATTTTTTTTCTGACAAAGGACAACCCTATTCGATTGGTGTCATTATTTCTGAGCTAATGATTCAATTGTATTTTTACCTAAAAACAGTTCGATTTGTTCGAGCTAAAAAGCAAAAAGTTTCTTACAAGACAATCGATCTACTTCATGGCTTCTTTATGGTCAGAAGCTATCTTGTCCTTATCCAAGTCTTTTTAGCTGGCGCAAGTGGCCGTTATGTCTTGTCTCAATTTCCCAGCGAAAAATTCTTCGTTGCTGCTTATTTGATACCCCTTATTCAGATTATCTACTTTTTCAAAGTTCAAAATCAGCTGATAAAAAATGAGGGCGCAGACAATACATGGGACTTCAAAAATTGGCGTTTGCTAGTTGTGTACGTCATTTTTTTGCAAGCGCTTTGGCCCAGCCTGTTTTCCTTGATTCAAATAGCTGGAGGGGCTATCCCGCACCGAAGTGCCTCTTTGTTTTCAACGTTTCAGCTTGCACCTAATTCATTGGTTTTTGATCGCCCACAGTTTTTTAGGAAAGGCCGTTTTATTATTACCTTTTCTGATGGGTCTCAATCCATAGTACCTTATGATTCAGAATTATTAGAGCATTTGTCGACCTATCAAACAAAGATTGTAATCTATCATTCTATGCTTTCGTCCGACCGCTCAGGCCCAACTATCTTGATGAATTCGGCCATGAAGTATTTGTTTTGTGATCAACAAAGAATACTGTCAGGTGAAGCAAAGGGGAAGTCTGTTGACCACGTAGAGTTTGAATTTGTGGATCAGTTGAGGAGTTCTCAGTTAGCAATAGTGAGGGAAAAATGTTGAATATTCACATTGGGGAGTTTACCTTTTGGCAAATTAATTTGGCTCGAAAATTAATGTCCTTTTATATGGCGTATTTTTTTATGTCATTATTGATGGACAGAAGATTAATTTTCTTGAGTCATTATATACCAAACCTAACTTCGTTTTCAGGTTATAGCGACGTCAGTTTTTCACCGGCGGGAATTTTGGTTTGTTTGATTTTAGGGATTGTTTCCAGTTTAATCCTTATGGGTTCAAAATTTGTGCGCACAGCGGCCTTCATTTGTTGGAGCTGCTTCGTAACTATAACAATTCAGAATAGACTTATTAAAGAATTGCAATTCGACTTTATGGGATTACTATTGCTTATAATTTTTATGGCGCCTGCGTATTCAAACGGTACTGGCGTAAAAAAGATCGAATATATTGAATATTTTAAACGGGCACGCATTCCTATATTTTTTCTACTGGTAGTGTCTTTTTTTGTTTCCGGATTGTCCAAATTTAATTTTGCTCCTTGGCGCGACGGTAGTATTGTTGAGTACTTAATCACTTCTAGTTTTTCCAATCCTGTTTTTTCTACACTACTTTCGGCGCTTCCCATCAGTTTAAAATCGATGTTTCCTTACCTTCTTATAGCTATGGAAGTATTGCCATTGCCATTATTTTTGATAAAGAAATTAAGGCCTCTGGCCTGGATCATTTGCGTATTGCTTCAGTTGGGAATGTTACTGGCGTTTCAGCTACCGCAAATTTCAACTTTCTATTTGATTTTATTGGTTATTCTATTTGAAGAGAATTGGGCTGAGAAAAGGTGGAACTGGCTAAGAAGTTTTTTTCTTAAAAAAATGCCTAATTAAAAAGGCGGGTAAATCGAGTTCCCACCAGTTTTCCTTATTATTCCAAGCGTTAGTATTATTGTGATGGTTGTTATGCCAGCCTTCTCCCAACGTGATTACTGCTGCTAAAAAGCTGTTTTTGGAGTGGTCTTTAGTTTCGTGATTTCTATATCCCCACTTATGGGCAATTACTGAAATTGCTGAAGTTGCGTGAAGACAAAGTGATGCCGGAATTGCAAAGCCAAAAATAAGAAAATTAGGTCCTAAAAGAAGTAGAGTGAAACCATAAATAAAAATAATTTTAAAATAATGAATGTGAACGAATCTTTGGGTTGGGTCTTGCATAAAATCTACGACGTACGATGGTGGAATCTTAACTTTATTCCAAAGGCCAAACCAGGCGCGAAAAGATCCAATTTGCAAAGGAGAGTGAGGGTCTTTTTCCGTGTCCGTATTTGCGTGATGCCATCGGTGCAAACCACACCAAGCTAATGGGCTGCCAACGACAGTGGTAACGGAAATCCAGGTTAGAAAGTTTCTTCTGTATTTACCGGTAGTAAAACTTTTGTGGGCTAGCAATCTATGCATCCCTACATTAATTCCCAACGTGCCTGTTACCCAGTAAACGACCAATGACAGCAGTAACCAATAAAAACTTAAGAATAAGAAAATGATTTTATAAAATCCATAAAAGGATAACAAATGAAGTATAACTTGTACGGTTCTAACTTTAAAATTCAGACTCATTTGGAAAAGTCTTAATTGCATACTTGTAGTTCCTAATTGGAAAGATCTTAATCCTATTTATAGTTGACTTGCTATTCTTTGTACACTTCAATTAGTGAGATGGGCGCACAAGACCAAATTCCCCAAATTGAAATGAAAATTACTGAACCCGAGAACAATACTTATCAAATTGTTAGCGTTGACTTGACTCATCGATGCAATATGGAATGTGCTAATTGCTATTTGCCAAATCGTACCTACCCCGATCTAAAATTGAGCGATTTCATATTATTTGTAAACAAGCTTTCAAAGAAAAAAAAGGTTGAAGTTAGATTCTTAGGGGGCGAAGCGACTTTACATCCCCAACTTCACGAGTTTGCCATTGAAACTATTAAGGCTGGCCATAAGCCTTCTTTTGTTACTAATGGGTTAAAATTAGCCGATCGTGCTTATGCTGAAAAACTTTATGATTCCGGACTGAGAAGAGTTTGCATTTCTATGAATGGTGTAGGCGATGATGATATCTATTTAAAAATGGATGGCTCGCGATGTGCCAGTAAAAAATTAGCGGCTTTTAAAAATTGTGGAGAGCTTGGGTATTTTGTAAGCGTTAATGTTATTTTACAAAAGGGTACCAATGATTTGGTTCCTAAAAAAATCGTAGAATTGTTTCAAGAACATAAACTGGGCGGACTGATTCGATTTAAAAATGTTGGTCAACTTGGTCGACATACATTAAATTTTGATGAAAATTATAAATTTAAAGAATTACTTGAGTTGGTAGGAAAGCAATTGGATATTCCTGTCGACTATATGGAAAGATTTCGTAGTTATGCTGGGGAAGAACAAGAACATATCGTCTTCTTTCCTATGAACGAAAAATCTCGCTATTCCAGAAAGAGTCTTTGGATTAAAGTTACGGACTGGAGTCCATCAATTGGCTCGGTGCCAGATCCAAATTCAAAAAATCGCGGAAGAATGACTCAAGACTTTAAGTTGGCTCCTTTTTCTGAGCATATTAAGGCAAACGAATTCGGATACTAGTTTCCCTATATAACCTTCGGAATAAATCGATATTTTACAGTCTTAGCATAAGATTTGTAATCGGGAGAAGCCATTAAAAAGCGCTCCTCAACAATTGCTTTCACTAAGTAAAGAATTGAATGAGTAAAATAGATTAGTAAATTAATGGAGTGAAAATCTGAAAATAATGTAACGAAAGAATTCAGTATCAAAGTAGTATAAATGGGATGTCTCACCCATTGGTAGGCACCTTCTTTTTTAATTCCACGATCAGAAGCCACAAAGCCAATACTTAATCCCAAACTCCATCTTGAGTAAATATTAAGAAACAAAACTAAAAATATCAAAACGTAGTAAACGATGGGATTGAAAAGAAAAATACCAGCAACTTTATATTTATACCAAATGATCGGCCAATAAGTACCAGCGATGGCCAAAATCCAATAATAAAAGTTCAGGGAAACGCGAGCAGGGGGACGGCGGAACAAAGTCGGAACTATGACTATCATCAAGTTTAATAAAAAAATACCTTCCGGTATGTTAATGATACTAAACCTGAGACGCATAATTACGACCCAGATAAGTGGTATGCAGGCGAGAAAGGCTAATGTTTTATCGACGTACTCATTTTTTAGAAAGTTTTCCACCTATTTAGAATTAACCTTGGTTCGGCAAAAGACAAGCACAACCCACAGGTAATTAATTGAAATTTTTAGGTAGAATTGAATTCAAAATAAATATAAAATATTGGAGTGGAACTAAATGAATTTAAATTGCTCTTCTATCGAATTACTATTTATAATTTTGGGAGATATTTTTTGTTTGCATTGGGTACCTATCTTGTTTTTTGGTATTTAATTCCGGCTGCGAAAAAGTTTAGAATTCAAAATGCTACTTTTACTAAGTTGGAAATCAAAAGAGATATTTTTTTTTCAATGATAACATGCGTAGTTTATACTTTGACCGGAGTTGTCACTTTCAATCCCAACTTTCGAGGTTGGTCTAAGTTGTACATCTTTGTCGAACAATACGGGTATTGGTGGTTAGCCGTTAGTTTGCCTATCCTCGTCATTTTACAGGACTTCAGTTTCTATTGGATTCATAGGCTTTTGCATACTAAGTATTTTCATAAAATCCATAAAATTCATCACGACTCTACAAATCCTTCACCATTTTCCATTTTTTTATTTCATCCATTAGAGGCCTTAATGCAGGCTGCATTTACGACTACCGTTATCTTCATATTACCAATTCAGTTTCATGTTTACCTGTTATTTATGTTTTTAGTGACTTTCCAGAATACTTTTTTGCATTTAGGACTGGAGTTTATGCCAGTTAGTTGGCGGAACGATAAACTTCTAAGTTGGATAAATACTTCGACTCATCACAACCGTCATCATTCTCATTTTAATTTCAATTTTGGCTTTTATTTTACATTTTGGGATAGAATAATGGGAACTGAAAATTTTTCAGATCCAGAAATAAAGTAATTCGAGAAAAGGGATGTTTTTTGAATCCCGAAAAACATTCTAAAGTGCAACTTAGTGATTAGCGGTCGAGATCGTCTTCGAATAAAAGACGGCGTCGACGCTGGATTAACAACTGGCAAGCTTGGCTTTAATATTACCAAGGCCACATGATAGGTTGCCAGTTTAAGCTGCGAGCATAACTTTTTTAACTTTAAAAAAACTCTTTATTTTCTCTGGCATTTCTGACTACTTTTTAAGTTCGATCTTAATTTAGCAACTAATTCTTTTTGTGATTGTGGACTATGATTTCGCGTATGTTTTTTATGGCCTGGTTTAAATATTTATCTGGATTTAGTTCAGGACCATATGCCGGCAATAAAATCTTTCAATTGGATAGTCGTTTTCAGCAATCCATTTTTTTGCAGCCTTACTATTATAAACAGGATGTCCATCCAGTATTAAAAGTATTTTCTGTTTGGATACTTCGACTAATCTTTTTAAAAGATCGACAAACACCGATGTCGTAAATATCACCTTAAAAACCATACATGGTAATTTTCCAAGATTCGTAATTGAAGAGATCATATTGTGCGAAAACGATTTCCATTGAAATCAACCACGGGAGTCTTTCCTATGAGCTCGTAGGTGCGAATTTGATCGTCAGATCTAATTCCCATCTCGTCACCAATTCGAAGTATTATACCTGTAATCCGCAACACTTCAACTTTAACTTTGAGTTCCCCTTTGCTTTCTAGACAAATTTATAGGCCCCTAAGACATTTCCGAGTCGGAAATAGGCGAGAACTGATAACCCCTCAAAAAATAAACAAATATCTTGCCCTAAATTCGTCGCGTTAGCAATATATTCGAAGTAAGAAAATAAGTAGTTCTACTACGATTAAAGAGTTATCAACAGAAAATGAAGGAAACTATTTTGAAAAGATTAATGCTTTATTTTTTAATTTTCTTTTCTTT
>JAYSSX010000092.1:0-3979 GCA_043720315.1 Pseudobdellovibrionaceae bacterium
GGATTTCGAACTTCATTGTATAAATGAGCTTCACGTTCGCCTTCGACAGTTCCTAACCCATCAATCGGAATTCCTAATCCATCAATAACCCGACCCAAAAGATCCGTGCCTACTCGGATAGTTGCTATGGGTCTTTTTAAAATAATTTTGGAACCCAAACCGACACCGCGCATGTCACCCAAAGGCATCATCAAAACTGATTTATCCTTGAATCCTACTACTTCCGCTTGGACACATTTATCAGCGCCCGAAGCATAAATTTCACAGGTACTTCCGACACTGGCACCTAAAAGGTAACCCTTAATCAGCATACCCGTAACTTCAGTAACTTTACCGCTGTCTTTGGTTAAATGAGCCGAACTGACTACATCCTCATATTTTTTGAAGGAAAGAGTCTTATCTAACATCTCTTAGGCTCCAATTTTTTCTTTAACATTTGGCAAATTTTCAACTAGGGCTTCCCAAAGTTTAGCCACACGTTCTTCTGTCCGTGCATCTATTTCACCGTAGTTGGTTTGCATGATACATCCCCCTTTAGAGACTTCGACTGCGGACTGTAAATTTACTTTTTTAAGAAATTCATATTCACGTTTGTTGTCTTTTTTAAGTTCTTCGAAAAAATTAAACTGCTCTGGCGAAACCAAAACATTAACTTGTTCATCGATCTGCGCCATTTCTATTGAACGACGCAGTACTTGCAAGGCAATCTCGTCATCCATTTTAATTTCTTTAAAGGCCAAACGCGTGGCCATCTGAAAAACCAAATGAATCAAGTGCGATTCATTTTGGCTAGACATTTCAACCTTTAGATTTCTTACCGATTGAATGAGCGCCTCAAAAACTTCCAGTTTGTCACTGATGTCTTTAGTTTTTTCTTCAAATGCAAACTTTTTACCGTCTTCTAATCCTAATTGGTAAGCCTCTTTGTAGGCGGCCTCTTGGATAAGTTTCAGTTTTTCCAAAGTGGCAATTTCGATTTGGTCGCGTAACGACTGGGCTTCAATGGAATCAACGCCGGTACTCATTCGAATCGAATCATGCATCGTAAAATCAGAACCTTGATTTTGCTTTGCCTCGACATACCTCAATGCTTGTTGTGGTGTCATCAACTCAATTTTAGGAGGGACAAAGTCCAAAATCTTAGTTGAAGTTGAATCGGCTTTAACAATGTCTCGAGCCAAATTCGTCGAATTAGACAAGCGCATCCTCCGAACCACCACGGGCAATCAAGATCTTACCTTCGGCTTCTAATCTTCTGGCCGCATTAACGATTTCTTGCTGTGCTTGTTCAACATCGGAAAGACGCGAAGGTCCCATATTATTTAAATCTTCTTTTAACATCTCCGCCGCACGGGCTGAGATATTTTTGAAGATCTTAGTTCGGATATCTTCGCTAGCTGTTTTTAAAGCCAAAATCAATTTGTCATTAGGAACTTCTTTAAGTAAAGATTGAATTCCACGATCATCAATTTTAACGATGTCATCAAATACGAACATCAATTTTCTGATCTCTTCTGCCAACAATGGATCTTTTTCTTCCAAACGCGACATAATCGAAGTTTCGGTATTTTTGTCCATAACGTTCAGCATCTCGGCTACTGGCTGTACTCCACCTAAAGCTGCTTGCTCTACTGTACTCATTGAAGATAATTCTTTCTTTAGTACAGCGTCGATTTCAGCAATCAACTCTGGCGCAACATGATCTAAATTCGCCATACGCAGAACAACCTCTGCTTGAAGTGCATCAGGTAAACGTTTTAAAACCTCACCTTTTTTCTCGGGCTCTAAATGTGAAAGAATAACCGAAACTGTTTGCGGGTGTTCATTTACTAAGAACGTTGACAATGATTTAGCATCAACCATTTCCAATGACTCCAAAGTTCTTCCACCACCGGAAACAACATTCAAACCACCCAGAATGGCGCGGGCTCGTTCTTCGCCTAAAGCGGTAACGATAGTATCTTTATGCGTAATTTTTTCTGAAAAAATGTAATCTTGCGTTTCACTGACTAACTCGTAGTACTCTTCTAAAACTTTTTTAGTAACGTGAACGGGAACCACTCGATACTTAGGCATAATATTTAATAATTTTCTAATATCGGCGTCATCTAATGTCGCAATCAGCGGAGCCAATGCGGCAGGACCCAAGTAGTTCATTAACACAGCCGCTTTTTCAAAACCTCTTAGTTTTTCATATTCTAAATTGTCAGCTTTTTGTAACTTCATGTTAACCGTCCTTTCTTACTAACCACATGCCAAAGGCATTTGCGGCTTTTTCTTGGTCCAATTCAACGATAGCCATAATTCGATCTTTAAGTAATTCAGCTTCGGCTTTGTCAGGATCTATCGATTCTTCTAAAATTGGCAAGGCCGTAGTCATACCCGGCAATCCACTGTCGTCGGACTGCAACTCTTCTAGCTCTTCAATTGTTCTTGGCAACATATCCTCCACTGAGTCTTGGAAACTGTCGGTAATCCATTGCATAAATGGTTTCATAACTACGAAGAAGAAAAGAACGAAAACTAAACCAATTAAACTCCACTTGAATAGACCATGAAGTAACTTTTTACGTTCTAACGAAGTTAACAAGCGATCAGACTCAGTAAAGTCTTCAGCCAAAAACTGAATATTTTCAATTTTGACTGAATCTCCCCGGGCAGCATTAAATCCGATAGCACTTTTTACTAAAGTTTCGTATTTAACTAATTCCTCTGGAGTTCTTTGAATCCATTTAGTTTCAAAAGTTCCGTCTTCCTTTTTAACTTGTGTCTGAGTGCCGTCCACTAGGACAGCAACACTAATGCGCTCGACGTTGCCAGCACCTTCTTTAATATTTTTAACGGTTTTTGGTACTTCGTAATTAATTGTCTTTAATTCTTTTTTTACATCTTGTTTAAATCCCACTTGCCCTGCGTCTTCGGCACCTGGAAGATTTGACCTGGAACCGGGAATACCAGCTGGATTTGTTCTGGCTCCATCTAGCGACTCCTCTTCTGATTGTTGACTTCTTACAGCCGTTTTATCAGGATCAATGGTTTCTTCCACTGACTGAGTCACTTTCATATTTAAAGTAGCGTCGACTTGCGCAATAACTTTGGCCTGTCCAACAACTTTAGAAAGGATAGATTCGATGCGATTCGAAAGATCACCTTCAATTTTTTCCTTTAGTTCTAATACTTCGCTAGATCCAGAAGTTGTACTGTCACCCGAACGACTTAGCATTTTTCCACGATCGTCCACCACAGTAACACGATCAGGATCTAAACCTTCCACACCGCTAGAAACTAGGAATCGAATACCACGAACTTGTTCGGGAGCCAAAGTTTTACCGGGATACAGCTCTAAAACTACGGAAGCCGTCGGAGTAATAGTTTCTTCTAAGAAATTCTTTTTATTCGGAATGGCCAAAATGACTTTTGATTGTTTAACCGAAGTTAAAGTATTAATCGAACGCATTAATTCGCCTTGCAAGGCACGTTGGTAGTTGATTTTTTGTGCATAAGAATTAATTCCAAAATCTTGTTTTTCGAACATCTCTAAACCGATATTACCAATTTTGCTAGAACCCACTTCTGCCATTAAAGTCATTTGAGTTGAGTGTAATAATTCCTTAGGAACAGCTAAAGTTTTCCCATCATCACGCAATTGGAAGGGAATGTTTTTTTGGTTTAACTGTGCAACGATTGTAGACAACTGATCATTTGGAATATTCGTCAAAAGCGGCGCATAGTCTTTACCACTTACCATAAATGAAACGACCATTAATGCAATGACGGCTACCACAGTTACTGCAAGCACTGAAAGCCTTTTTGTAGGCCCTAAGTTTTTATAAAACTCTCTAAATTGGACAATTATACTACCGATAACCTTGTTCAATGTTTCCTCCGTCTAAACTCAAACCTGCATTTTCATTATTTCTTGGTAAGCATCAATAATCTTATTTCTTACTTGCATCATTAATCTTAAACCGATGTCTGC
>JAYSSX010000093.1:0-6136 GCA_043720315.1 Pseudobdellovibrionaceae bacterium
AAATAGGAAAACCACAACTTCTTAATTCGGAACAGACTTTTATCAAAACCCAGTTGGTTGATGGTCAGAGGCAGTTGATTTTGTCCCAATTCAAAAATATCTCGAAAATTCTTAATTTGAATATACAAGAAAGCCAAATAACCATTTAGAATTCCAATTCCGATAGATTCAATATCAAAGTAACCTATAAGAATTGTCTGGAACCCCATCGCAAAAAGTGGTCCGACCATCCAAAAGATGGACCACTCACTAAAATTTTTGAACTGCGCAGAGGTGGTGGATAATATAAATCCAAATACCGAAAAAATAATAAAAAATAAAATATAAATAGAAATTTTTGGAACTGCAAAAATGACCGGTACGGCAAGTACAGAAGCCAAGATGAAAAAAATAACTGAAAATCTTTTTATTTGGTAAGCTTTGAACCAACCCTTTTGAATGGCCCGGCTACCTGCTTTTGAAAAAACGCGATCGGTTCCAGTAATATGGTCACGAAAGTCATTACGCAAACTTAAAGAAGCAAATGCAAAAAAACAACTGGCGATCGTCAAAACCACCAACCAGGGGTCAAGCATAGATTCATCCAGGTAACTTTGCGAAATTAAATAAAAAGACGGCCACAATAACCAAATCAAGTTTTTTACTTTTAGTAGGACAAACCATTTCGTAAAAAAGGAAACCTTTGGTATTTCCGAAATGTCCTTAACCTGAAAAGTGATTTGTTCATCGCTTTTAAAAACATTGAGACTTTGAACTGGTAAGGCAATTTTTTCAGAAGAGAAGGTACCCAGTAAATACCGCTGAAAATCAGCATCCGATTTCGAAAGAGTCACAAATGAATTCACTTTATTTTTTTCTCCAATAAAGTAAATCAGTCAAAGGCGCTAAAAACGGCAGAATCAATTGTTGTTCAGGAGTCAAAAGGGTTTTCAAAGTTTGCAAATGATGTTGATACAGCTGAATTAAAAAAACATTCGCCTGATCAAATTCTTCCACTTTTTGATCAAAGATTTTTTCTCCACCTAGTTTAATTTTAAACTCTTGTAGACTTTGGATTTGTTTTAGGCCTTTCTTTTCTTCAACTGACAGGTCTTTCACTGCAAATGCGCAGAAAGAATTAAAATATCCGGACTTTAAATCGCCCAACAAAGCTTTACCTTCATAGTTGCGAATATCAAAATCTAACAGGTCATCACTTCTTTGGAATAACTGGCCCAATAAAGTTCCCATTTGATCCAAAGTAGAATGCAGATGCGTATTTTCCACATTTTTAGCGATAAACGGAGCACGCAAACACCATTTAAATAAAGAAGATGTTTTTAAATTATGCACGCGATCCAACTGGGAAAGTTCCACCAAAAAATCACCGACAATAGAATCTTGCAACCACTCACCTTCCAATAAATCTGAAATCATCTGAGCTGTATAATGCACCAACTGGATATTTCCAAAGGCCGAAAGGTTTACCATCACTCGCGCTAACAAGTAGTCACCGGCAAGTACGGCATATTCGGGCGAATATTTCAGCCAGGCCGTTGTTTTTCCACGACGTAGGCTGGAACGATCCACCAAATCATCATGGAGTAACGAAGCATTGTGAATAAATTCGATCGTTTGAGCTAAAAGTAATTCCGTAGCCGCAGGCAGCTGCAGACCTTGCGACATCATTTGAATCATTTTTGCACGAAAACCTTTACCGCCAGAAAAAAGGCCATCATAAAGGTCATTCAACTTTGGCAAATAAGATGGAAAATCCTGTGCAGAATAAATTTTAAGATTTTTTTCCAACGCCAATTAATGAATCCTTAATATTGATCTCCTGCTGTTGTATAACGTTTGGCGTTATTTCTGACAAGAAGGAAAGTTTTACGAAATTAATTCAACTGTCCTTGAAGTCAAGTATAGCTTCGCGATAGGGTCTAAAATCAGCATGCAGCAAAAATTTACCAAAAAAATTCAGATTAAATTTCGTGAAGCCGACCCGGCCGGCATCCTCTTTTTTGGCAATATTTTGTCATTGGCACACGATACCTTTGAAGAGTTTATTCAAAATGCCGGATTTACCTGGAATGAGTGGTTTAAAACTGACGAATTCATTGTACCCATTCGTCAAACCGAAGCGCAGTTTTTAAGTCCCTTTATGCCTGGGCAATTCTACCAAATAGAAGTATTTGTTGAAAAAATAGGCGTTTCATCCCTGAAGATGAAATACACTTTTCTACAGGATTATAAAGTCCATGCTGAAGTCAGTATGGTTCATACTTTTTTGAATTTCCAAACTAAGTCAAAGATTCGAGTCCCCGAAAAGGTTCGGGTCAAATTAGAGAAGTTTGTACAAAAGGCCTAAAGTGAAGTCAGAGAAAAAAGCAGCATTATCTAAAAAATGGTGGCACGATGGAATTCAATTTCAGTGTCAAGGATCTGGCAAGTGTTGTACCTCACATGGAGAGTTTGGATTTGTTTTTGTTTCTTTAGAAGACCGCCGACGATTTGCAAAACATCTGGGAATTTCGACCCTAAAGTTTACTAATGAATACTGTGATCAGCGTTCTGGCGCTTTCCATTTAAAGGAAGATCCTAAAAATACTGACTGTATGTTTTTAAAAAACAAAGGCTGTACAGTTTATGAAGCCCGTCCTATGCAATGCCGTACGTGGCCCTTTTGGCCCGAAGTGATGGGCGCTAAAACTTGGAAAAATGAAGTCGTTAGTTTCTGTCCTGGAGTAGGTAAAGGAAAGATCTACACTAAAGAAGAAGTTGAAATGAACCTTTTGTTACAAGACAAAGCCGAAGATGACATCCTTAAAGAAGCGCAAAAATAGTTACCAAAAATTGTGACTTAATCGTCCAACTTCTAATCGGTTGAAAAAATCCAGAAAAATAGACTCAACTTAGGTCTAGGTTTGCCGATAAATAATGCATGAAGCCAGCGAAGAAAGCTCTGAAAGCAATTATAGAATCCTTACCTAAACTTCTAAGATTTAAAGTCATTAGACGTTTAGTCAAATTGGATGAGAAAACCATTCCTGAAAACCTCATGATAAAGCTTGCTGAAACTCAGGAAGAGTTTCAGCAAGCCTATCATATTTTATATGACGCCTTTGTTGAGTGCGGTTACCAAAGAAAAAATTCTAATGAACTAAAAATAATTAAGTACTTTGCTTTACCAACGACAACGACCATTGTTGCAAAATTAAATGACAAGGTGATCGGAACCATGAGCCTTATCCGCAGAGGCCCTATAGGCATTCCTTTGGAAAAAGAATTTGATATTTCAAAAATAGTTGAACAAGGAAAGTCCATAGTTGAAATTTCGTCTTTAGCAATATCAAAGGAAGCCAGACATCAAAAAGGTCCGATCTTTTTGCCACTGTGTTTTTATATCTATAACTACATCTGTAACTACATGCAGTCCGACTATGCAACTATCGCAGTTAATCCCAGCGTCAGCGACTTTTATGAAGGATTGTTAGCGTTTTCATTATTAGAAAAAAAATCAGTAGAAAAATATGACTTCGCCAATGGTGCACCTGCAGTGGGACTTATAAGAAAGTGTTCCAACTGGTCAGATGACATGTATTACTTGTTTAAGGATGCGCCTAATAACCGCAACCTCCATTTATTAGGAAGTGAAACAGTCAAAAAATATTACCAATGGCCTGAACGCACTTACGCTAAAGCGATGGATCCTAAGTTGACACCGGCACTACTAAATTACTTTTTTAGCAACGCTAGTCAAATTTTTGATGAACTGACTGAAAATGAAAAGTTAGTCCTTCAGTCGTACTACTCTTCCCCGGAATACAAAGACATTATACCAAAAAATAAAATTAAAGTGGCGCGTTCCAGTAATCGATATATAGTAAACACATATGCCATCTTTAAATCCTCAAAAATTTTAAAGGTTATTGAAACTTCAATTACTGGGCTGAAAATTAATGGGCTGCCAGACGAAGATCAATTTAAACTAACAGTTAGAATAGCCGAAGAAAAATATGCGCATCTAACAGTTACTAAAGTTTGGGAAGATTTTAAAAGTCAAACCTGCGGCCTAAAAATCGATAAGAGTGATTTTAATTGGTCCGAATATATCCACTATTTGAATGGTGATTTGGTCAAAAGCTAATAAGCGTTTTCGTTATCGTCAAAACGGAATTGACGACCACTGGGATAGATTTTTTCCTTACCACTCGGATCTTTAAGTTTCATATTAGCTGCCGCAAAACCACACTGCAAATTCCCGCCGAAATGAATTGCTGTTAAAGAGAGTCAGCCGGCTTCGCCTATTCAATTTCTTGCGAGATTTTGATTTGCAGTTCCCGCACTTTGATCTTCCCCAGGTCAGTAACAGGAATATACATGACGGGAACTAAATCCTCTACTTTTTCAATAGATCTGAGTCCTTGATTAAGTTGATTGATGATTAGCTGAACATCACCAGGCGGCAGGTCTTTATGATAAGCACAAACGATTCTCAGTCCCTTACGACTATCTGGCTGAGTCACTATAGTCATCAACTGATTCCAGTCTGGATAAGCAGTCATCAGTTGTTCTAGCTTATTTCTTAATTCTTGCATATTGATAGCTTCACCAGAAATTTTAACTATATCTGATTCGCGCCCGCGCGGAGTTAGAAACCCATTTTCAATTTCGGCGAAGTCTTCTGTCTGTAACCAATCGCCTGATTGAAAGTATTTATTCTTATTTTTATCAGAATGCAATATGGCCGTGCACAAAGATGGAGCCTTCAGTTTTAATTTTTTTGAAGCATCTAGTTCCGCAGTAATATGCGGTAATATCTTTAATTTAGGATAGGCAAAAGTTGAAAAGGAATCCAGTTCAGCCGTTGCTATCGAAGAGGCGACTTCGGTCATTCCAAACGTAGGAAGCAAAGGCCAGCCTAAACGTCTTCCTGCCTGATACAAAGACTCAGAAATCGCTGCGCCCCCTACTAGCACCGCTTTCAATCCTTCAGGGGCTCTTAAGGTTTGGCTGACAATATCGTAAATTTGGGTCGGAACTAAAGAAGTAAAATTTCCGCCATAGTTTTCAATGGTGTCGACAAAAAAGGAAGCATTCCATTTGTTTTGTGCCTCGGAATGTTTATACCCATTCACCACGATGCTCTCTTTTAAAAAAGCGCGAGCATAAATAGAAAGTCCACCAACATGATAGTGCGGCAATACATTAACCCAAGTATCATCTTGTTCAGCAGCTAAAATATCGTTTACTGATTTTGCCGAAGCTAAAAACGCGGCTTTGCTGATAGCAATTAACTTAATGTCCTCTAGACTTAAGGAAGTCGTTCCCGAACTGGCAATATAAATATGTGACTTTAAATGACCGTTTTCTTCGAAAATTTTTTGCGAATATGTTTTTTGTTGTTCTGAAAATGTCGGATTTAAAATTAAGTAGTTTTCTTCGCTGGCCCAGAACTCTTTATGTGGACTAATTAAATTTAAATTTATCTGGTTAATAATTGCCAATCTTGACCTTCCAATACATCGTCAAATCCAATCCCTAATCCCACTACTTGGGTAATATATGGACCCTGCACTAAAATCTTATTATTAAACTCCGTCGACTTATAGGCCCTTAAAGAAAGACAACCACTGTCTAAAAAGTAAGTGCCATAATTTTTTCTTAGTTCGCCGGCGACAATGGCGGCGTGTACAATTCCTACAGGATGATCCAAACTACTTGTTACTGAGTACTTTAAATTAAAAGTAGTGCAGCGACCAATCGCCCTATCTACATCCATACGTGATGGTTTGATGATAATTACCTTAAATGGAGGTGTTTGAATATGAGACCAATCTACGTTTTCATATTCGAAATCAACGGCCAACGGAACTAACTTTGCGGCCTCGGTCCAACTGGCTGTATCATAAGGAAATGGATCTTCAATAAATTCAATTTTGCTGATGTCCCGCTGATTGAAAAAACTCATAAAACGTTCAAAATTAGAATAATCTAAACGGCTGTTAAAATCGATCCGAACCATTAATGCAAATTGATTAATTAGTTTCTGAATGAATAATGCTTCTAAATGAATGTTTCTACCGCATTTAATTTTTACTGTTGTGAAACCAGCATTTTTAATGTCCCCAATATGACGATCTGCAATGGTGGTAAA
>JAYSSX010000094.1:0-8761 GCA_043720315.1 Pseudobdellovibrionaceae bacterium
ATCACATCAAGTTTAAGTTTTCTTTCCCGAAATCTTTCAGTGGCAATAACAATGGCCTCTTCGATCAAACTTAGAACCGGAACTTCTTCAAAAGGGTCATCATTCGAGTTTCGCGAAATGGATTTTAGCGAACGTACAATTTTTTGAATGCGCACACAATTCTGTTCGATCGAATCCAAATCTGCGTTGATTTTTTTATCGGTTACTTTTTCCTTTATAAGCAGTGCCCGACCACGAACGATGGATAGAGGATTATTAATTTCGTGTGCGATTCCAGCTGCCATTTCGCCCAGTGCCGCCATTTTTGATTGAGCAATCAGAGACGCCTGAATCTGCTTCATTTCAGTAATATCACGGATGATACCTACAATAATTTTTTCATCGTCAGAAACAATTAAGGGTGTCTTTTTTGTCAGGACATTTCTCGGGCGCCCCTCGCAATCAGTAACTACTTCTTCATCTTGTATGGCCGCTTCGGCACCAAAAACTTTGTCATCTTGACGCCAAAAGCGGTCGGCGATTTCTTTAGGAAAAAAATCGTAGTCACTTTTTCCTATGAACTGCTCTTTTCTCCTGCCGACAAATTTTTCGTATTCTCGGTTAGCATATATAACTTCGTGTCGGTGATTTTTAACAAACAAGGGATCTGGAATGACGTCCAATACAGAATTAGTAAATCGATTTGAATTTTTAACATCAAACTGAAGTAACATGGGAGCCGTATCTTCCCAACAAAGTCCTTCGAAGCCTGTCAGGACTCCGTCACTAAAAATGCGGCCTCCGCTGGCGCGAATACGCTTTACTCGTCCGCCGCTTAGGCAAATACGATAAAACATATCCACTTTCACATCGCTCGCCATAAATTGTTCGGAATAGGCCCGCACACGCTGCTGATCGTCTTCATGAACAAACTGAAACCATTCTTCAAGGGTTCCCTCATACTGGCCAGCAGGCATGTCGTATAAGATTCGGTAGTTCTCATCCCAGAAGATTTTTCCTGTGGTCAGATCTAACTGACTAAATCCCATACTGGCGTTAGCCATTGCCTTCTGATACCGATGAAACATATTTTCGTTCAAATTTTTGATACAAGCCTACCTAATTTTCCAGGTCATCATCTTGCAAATACGAGAAATCGGGTATCTTGAAATCTGAAATCAAGATTTCCGAATTTTTGGCGGAGAGGGAGAATTCCCTTTCCGCTTTTATATCTTCTCGAAAACATTGGCGAATTTCAACCTGTAATTTCAGGTTGTAGTAATCTGTAGCAAGATTTTAAATGCTACAACATGCTACAACCCATTTTTAAAAAGCGTCCCCGATAATGCCGAAACTAAACCAGGCGAAGGATTTTTCCAGAACTTGCTTGCGGTACACCGTACCCCAGCTTGTCGGTTCCTCCGGCTAGCTCAATGCCAGCTTTTCTTAGGTAGACGTTGGTGGTTTCAATATCAGCGTGTCCGACTATCGCCATCACTCTGGCAAGAGATTCACCCCTTGAAAGAAGATTCGTGATAAATGTTGCACGCAGATCATGAAACCTTATTTTTGTTATTCCTAGAGCCCTGCACACTTGGCCTAATACGTGGGCTGCATCTCCCCGCTCCCATTCATTAAGCCGTGGTAAAACAAACTCATTAGTGGCTTTTAACCGCTGCTCTCTCAAAAAATTGATCAAATCTTCACTGATCGGCACAACTCTATTTTTTTGATTCTTTGTTGGTGTAAAACCATTTTTACTGTTCCAACTCTGAATCACATGAATGGCCTTAGTTTCAAAATCAACTTCAGTCCATCTAAGCGCATAAAGTTCGCCAGATCTCATCCCCGTAAATAAAGCGACTAACCATACTGGATAGAAATGATGATTTGTTGAGTGAGCAAACTGTAAAAGCTTTTCTACTTCTGAATTTGTTAAAACCTTCTGATCAGTTTCAGGAACTTTTACCTGTAATCCCAGGGCCAGATTTTTATCAAGTTTTCCATGTTCAACTGCCATTTGCAGAGTTTTTTTGACAAGCTTAAGAACGTATTTCCTAGTGTGAGCCGTAACTCTATCGCCGTTTACTTTTTCGTAAATAAGTTCATGAATATCGAGCTTAGAAATATGTCTAAGCTCTCTATCATCAAAATGTTTGTTAATCCATTTTGTGCAAACTTTTTCAAAAGAATAAACAGTTGATGGACGGCATGACACCTTTAGCAGCGAAATGCATTCAAGATACCATTCAGACCAACGTAGATGAACCTCTGCATTTTTATGAAGTGCAAGCTCTCGTTCAAACTCAAATTCCAAGTCTTTTGCTTTTGTTATAGATTCAACTCCACGTTTTCGCATTTGAATGCGTTTACCGCGAGCGTTTGATCCGTTGACGTAGACTTCAAATAGTTTTTTCCCTTTAACTGTGTAACTTTTAATTGCCATATTTATGCTCCAGTTTTTTGAACCAAAGCGGCACAATCTATTTTTCTAAAACGCAGTCGGTTTTTTAGTTTGTAACAAGGAAGAATTCCTCTACAAACCATAATACGAACAGCGTTTTCAGAAATGGAAAGAAACTTTGCTACGTCTTTTGTTGACAACCATGCTTCCGAATTTTCAAAGAACACATTTTGCTTTTCCGCAAAACTTAATACATTCAGTTTCATATATTTACCTCTAAAAATCAAGAACTGTCGCGCATCATATCTTAAATAAATCACGCCTTAGATGAAATTGATTCGTTTTTAGATTCATCGTGATTTAGTTCAGATTTTTTTACGCGCGGCTTTCTTAATTTTTTTGTTATGGGATCATTTGATTCGCTCTTTATAGGTAAGCTCGTTTTTACCTCTAAAGCCCTTAGCTCTGCATGAAGAAATAGAATCTTAGCCTGATCGTTTTCTTCAATTGCCTTTTTTAATATTGGAGTAAGCCAGTTTAGATGCTTTACAAGATCGTATTTCTGAGCCTTGAGCAATTTTAGTTCCTTTAGTTTTAAATGCTCTGAGTGTGATCTGATCAGAAAATTTACCAAATCTGATTTACTAACTTCTAAAAAACTACTTGTTTCAGATTTAATTTGATTAAGCCATTGGTTAATTTTTTCTGATTCATCTTTTCCTAAGGTCACACGTTCAATCGTGTTTTTGTTTTTTTCTAAGGAATCTTCACTTTTGCTTACGGAGTTGTTCGGCTGTAGTTGGCCGGTTAACGACTCCATGTTGTATCCTTTTCAATGCGGTAGATGTAATGGCCCTCTTCCCATTCGGTGCCGCCGTTTTTGATCACCGCCGGAATCCAAATTTTTCTAACCTCTGGCTTTAAAAGTTTCGGTGGTGGTTGATTGGTTTCTGAATTATTTTTTTCTTTTGTGTGAGCACAGCTTGATAAAATCAATGCAGTAAATACATATATTAAATATCGCATGATTAATCCTTTCTAATTTTTTAAGAATTTTCTTTTTTATGATCATTTGGTTAGGAGTTTGGAATGATCGGAATTCGGAACAGAGAATATTGGTGTATGAGTGAATGGAGGCCAGCAACGGATAGGGGTAGTCAGTCGGGCAAAGGTCCCCGCGAAATCAAAACTCTAACGTCTTGGTTTTGCTAAAGTTTTGATCGGATTCAAATGGACTAAAACGGTTGAGCGTCCCTTATTAGTCCCCAGCAAGTCCCCCGGTATGTCCCCTGATAGTCCCTGCATATTCTCTCTGAATGTTTTGACCTTTTCTGACCGCTCATTGGTTACAACCGCGTCCCAACCATTTTTTAAATAATCATCCAAATCCACAAACAAATGATAATTGGTCGAATCTTCATTAATACAAGCCCGAGCCCTGAGGATGACGTCCTTGGTTTCTTGATTTTTGACTAACCAGTAAACCCGGTAAATATTTCTTGCGTGCTTGTAATAATCCAAAGTCTTTTCATAAAGAGCTGGGCGCTTACAACTGAGCTCCACCTCAAAAGATAACACCACGTTTTTTTCAAAAAACTTTAATCGTGTATATCCATCAGGCCTATGATCCCTGGAACCTGGAACCCAATCCGGATAATCTGCCGAATCATGCCGTCGCATATCCTGCTCGGACCAAATTTCCACTTGTGGAAAATTATATGAACACCATTCTCCCAAATGAAAAGCTTGAACCAGTCTATCATGGTAATGATTTTCAGACAAATAGCCTTCTTCAACAAGCGGCTTCATGCGTGGTAGAAGGGCAAGAAAACCTTTACTGGTTAATTGCCAAACATTGAACCGATCTATGATGTCAAACTGACTACAAATATAATCGCTACGCTCTAACTTTTCTAAAATCTTGTAGGTCCCATAAGGCGAATGAATTTTGTTTATTGCCTCATGAATAGATGCCGTGGATGCGAGTTTCCATTTCCAGATATAATTTAGAATTTCGATATCCCGTGGATTTAAACCCACGGGACGACCTTTTCTTCGATTTGATTTTCGGTCATTGCCGAATACTTTTTTTACTTTCATAAAAATCCTTTACACAAATAAATAGGTTTGCACCTCTTGTAGTTTTGGCCCGTATTTAAAAATGGCTCGGCCTTTTACTTCCGGATCTAAGTCAAAGGCTCGTTTAGTGCCTAGGGCTGCGATACTTGTAACTTGATTTGCCATTGGGAAACACAATATCGCTGGCATGTTGGCTTTTACAGACTGATCAAAACTTTGCGAGTCGGGTTTTTGGGTTCCCGTGATCAAGTGCATGGCAGCAGAGCGCCCTTGTCTGGCAATACGATTGATGGAACGCTTTGCTTGTTCTTTAAGTTCGCTTGCAATGCCATCTTTACTTTTTAAATAAACTTCAGCGATTTCATCAATTACGATATACATACGGTTTAGTTTTAGATTTCTCGTGGTTTCAGTCGGATCAGTTGTGGCAACCGTTGAATGATCATATTTTTTTAAGTATTCATCGAAATCTTTTGCACCAGATTTTTTAATTTCTAAAAGCCGGGCTGTTAAAATCTCTTCTAACGTTGCAAGGTATGGAATGCATTCCTTTGAGCCATCATACCCCTTAAAAGATTTCATATGGCCAACCTTGTGACAAATCGAGTTGAGTTCAGTACCGTCTTTAAAATCCAAGAAATGAACTTCGGCATCAGAGTCATTCATACACAAGGATGATGTTACAAATTTTAAGAAATTTGATTTACCACCGCCGGTTTGTCCAGCGACCATCATGTGACCGACATCTTTAATATTAAATCGAACATCAGAATCATAAGTTTTTCCAACAGGAATTTCGCCGGGATCAAGCACCATTGCGTCGTCCGGAAAAATTTGTTTTGGCAGATCACTCATTGAGTAGATGATATTTATTCTTGATTTATCGTTTTCCTCTGTGAAGAATTTTACGATGTTGGCATTAAAGTGTGCCTCAAGCCCGAGCTTTTTATCCTTAAATTTTGACTCCGGGATTCCGGGGACAAATAGTTTCATCTGCCGAACATGTTCATCGATTGCGACGTCATTAATAAATGAAGGATAAATGCCGCCGGACTTTAAATCACAGTCATCAAAGGCACGCTTCAGTCGTCCCAGAAGTTGCGTTTTGGCAATAGCCTTTTCAACTCCAAAGGCTAGAATGCCGCTTGTTGAGAGCAGTAGTACTAAAAACATTTTTGAAGAATTTGGTTCAAAGTACCAAGTCGATCCAAAAAAATTTGCGACCATAATGTCCAAATCAAATAGGAAATAATATCCCATTAAAATTCCGACGCTGCAATATCTCCAAACGGGAAACCTGTCGTGATAAATGCCTAATACAATTTCTTTGAGTGCTTCCCAAATAAATTGAAATGCTTTTGCAACAAAGTCGAAAAAAGCATTTTCAATTGGGGATAGTTTTTTATCCTGTTTCATGTTTAGTTTTCCTTTTGCTTTTCATCATCGATGATGAAATAAAATTCTGTTCCAGATTTAACTTGGATGATGTTTGGTGATTTTTTCATTTCTTCTAAATACGCCTCGCTCTGATCGAGCGCTGCCTTAGACGCACCCGATAGAGCTGCATCGCGAGTGGTCGGCTTTTGGCTTGAAAAATAAGATCCACTGGTATTCTCGCGCATTCCATCCGCCATACCGCCCAAAAATCCAAGCCCCATGGCCATCATCATTTTTTTTGATCTAGTTCCGACGATTGATCCTTTGATGCCTTGAATTCTGTCATCGTTTTCAAAAGCCTGGGCTGTGATTTTATAGGTCTCACCTGATGGCAGCACAATCTTTTGAAATTCAACAAAGAGCCTGTCTTCACCAGATTTGCCGATCCCGATCAGCACGGCATTTTCTGGAATGATCGGTTCATTATCGACCAGTATTGGTTTTAAGATTTTGGCTTTGATAAGGCCATCAGTTCCGCCGCTGACTAAAATCGCTTTACCTTCAGTTCCTACGGGTAGTGTTAGGTCTGATCGTAAGTTTGTGATGTTGATGCGATTTTTGGGTGGTTCATAGTATCCAGGCTTGTTTCCACCACTATTGTTTTGTCGTGCGATTAAACCAGGACTTGCTATTGGCACTTCGTGGCGAAAATCCGGAGACCCTACGGGTTTTGAATCAATTCCAACGACTCTTTTATTTTTTAAAATGACGATCAAGTAAGTTGAAAAAATAGCCGTGATGACTGCAAAACTCAAAAGTTTCAAATATCTTGGATCAAGGTTTGTATCTTTGAAATACTGACTCATGCCAATCGATTTAAAGCCTTCATCAGATTTGATTTCTACTTTCTGCTCGGTATCTGACATTTAAAACCTCACTTCATACTGAGAATCCTTCGCATCCTTTACGATTAATAGGTCATCGCCCCCTTCTGTGACTGATTTTAAATTAAACAAACACCGCCTCTCCTCCAGGTAAATCACAACGTTTGAATTTGATCCGATCCTCAGTGCCGTGAGTACGAGATCATTTTTGATTTGTTTAAATTCAAAAGCGGGGCTTACTTTAACAATTTCTTTCGGACGAAACGGAAAGTTTAGAACAGTCACTCGGCCATAAGTAATTCGAACGGTTTTTGGATTCTTGTCATCACACAGAATACTTTTTTCTAACGAATCAGTTTTATTGGAATTTCTGACTTCTTTAGAAAGAATCTCATCAAGTCCCATCAGGGTCACAACAGCAAGACCAACCATAAAAAGTTTATTCATTTTTTCACCTCCGCCTTATCTAGTTCTACGAGCGACAAAACTAATCCATACGGATTTAAGTCATTGGGCTCAGTCGTTTCAAACAAGAGCTTTAGCTTTGCTCGAAATGCAGATCGTAAATCGCCAACAGAAATCACGCGATCGATTTCAGCGATTGCCTCATCTCGGCTGATTTTTATGTCTCGAACGATTATGGTTTGAGACATATTTTTATTTTTTAGTTCGTCTTGTTCAGTTTTTCTCAATTCATTTTGTTTTTCTGATAAATACAAATCAGAATTTATAGTAACGGAATTGAACCTTGCCTCTAGCATCAGTCGGACTGCGTATTTTGTGTCTTCTGCAGAGGGCACAAAGCTTGTTGGCTTTACGATTTGAAGACCCGTCGCTTTAGACTCGATTAATATCGGGTCTCGGCTATAGAGATAGAAAAGCTGAATAATAAGCAAGAACAGGGCTCCGAGTAAGATTCGGGTCACCATTTTTAAAAAACTGTTTTCTTTAGATAAAGCATCAACGCTTAATGAAAATTTCATTCATCACCTCTTTGTAATTTTTTTGTTCGGTTTAGTAGGGACTACGAGCCGGTTCTATTAAGTGGGTCGATCCACTTCGTCCTGGGAATTTGATTCGTTTTTGGCTGATTTCATTTTACTAACGACTACCGCACCTAGGGCTTTTGAATTAACAATCATTCCAGTCGGCGTGAGTGCGGCCGCGCCCAAAATCATTCCACCCATGTTTTGGGCTGCTTGAGTGATTTTTCCGCTCATAAAGCTTCTGACAAGCATAGGTGTTAAAAGCACCGAGAAGGCCAAAAGAAGATTTAATAAAATTGCAGTTAAAAAATCAACGTCGTATTCGGGCTTATTGATTTCAGAAAGCGCAAAGCTCCATAAGAGGGCCGCAAGACAGCTCCATAACACTTTCCAAAGACAAACCTCAATAAGACTTGTGAAAAGTCCTTTAGTTGCACTGGCCATCGATGGTAACGTGAACGCTGCAATTAATATCGGTGCAAAGATATAGAGTAGAGTCCAAACCAATAAATAAACTGCATCTGCAACGTAGACGGACACATACAATAGAAAAAACGTAAGATACGAAATTATCAGTAGCACTGAGTCCTTGACACTCACCCAGGACCATGTGAACTGTCCGATTTTATCCCCAAGCCGCGCCAGCACCAGTTTGAAATTATGTAGATTGCCAATCGTGTTTGCCAAGTTGTCGGTCAAATCTGCCATAAAATTTAGAATTTCCGGAAACGCAGCCAGAATAAAACTTGCAACAATCGCACGTCCAATGAGCGTTAGAAATTCCGGGACCTGACCGAGCGGCATTTTAAAATAATTTACGACTACTCCGCCTATAATCATCGTGAGCACAATAGAATTAAAAAACGAGGCAAACAACGAATGTAGCTGTTTTGCTTCGCCTGCGAGCCACTGCATATCCATATTAAAACCTCATCACTTTAAATTCGGGGTTAAGGCCAACAAGCTTTGATTTCAATGCTGTGCCCTCCGTTAAATACTGTGCTGTTGAATCCTTTTCTTTTTTGTTTGTAATTGCTAAAGCTTGGGCTTGA
>JAYSSX010000095.1:0-1930 GCA_043720315.1 Pseudobdellovibrionaceae bacterium
ACCGACAAAAACGGGAATATCGTTTTCCATGGCCGGCGCTAGAGTGGCTGGATGTAAAACTTTTGCGCCAAAGGTGGCTAACTCGGAAGCTTCTTTAAAAGAAATTTCTGGAATAGAAACTGCTTCTTTACATAAACGTGGATCTGTTGTAGCGATACCGGCAACGTCAGTCCAAATTTCTAATTCATCAGCATCAAAGGCCTGGGCAAACAAAGCCGCTGAATAATCACTACCGCCGCGACCTAAAGTAGTTGTAAAGCCTTTTTCTGTGCCGCCAATAAAACCTTGGGTGACAATGATGTCTTTGCCTGGTTGCATTTCTCTTAAGATTCCAGCAGCTTTTTGTTTAGAGGCCGACTTTACTGGACGAGCTTTTCCAAATTGATCATCAGTCACTAATACTTTTCGAGCATCTAACCAGCGAACTTTTTTACTTGCCTTCGTTTTGTCCAGTTGCACCTGCATAGCACCGATAAAAAGCACTGATGACATTCTTTCGCCTAAACTCATCATTGAATCCATGGCCTTTAAGGAGCAATCCTTCAGTAAAAAAATTCCTTTTGATAACGAACGTAATTCGTCAAATAGAATCGCCAGTTCTTCTTGAGCAAAATTTCTGTGAGCTTCCGTTAATTGCCCTTGTAAATCAGTTTCGATTTTTAAATGTCTTTGTTCTATTTCTGCGATTTTGGATTCGCAGAACGCCCAATCGCCACCTTCGGCATGTTTTCCAATTTCGATCAGCTGATTAGTGGTTCCTGAGGTTGCCGAAACGACAACAGCGAAAGCATTTCTTTCCAAAGAAACCATTGCCGAACGAAGCATACATTCTGCATCACCCATCGAGGTGCCACCAAATTTAGAGACAACGATTTTAGAAGAGTTATTTTTAGTATCTAGAGACATAGTATCCTCTTGTTTATTATTACACCGCAGGTGGCTTCAATATCAATTCCGTAGGTATATTTACTCTCAGCACCGTTGGTGTATCAACCTAGGCTACTGTACGTAAATGTAAATTTTTTTATAGGTCTAATAAATTACACCTTTTTTCAAAATTTCTGGTAGATTAAGTCACTTAACAACAATCAATAAGGCTATTTTAGGTAAAGCGTTTGCTCTACCGGGTTAGTCACAGCCGGGCGGAGATTACGTGAAAAAAGTGTACTATTTTTTTAAATTGCTTTTAAACCTCAGTAAAATCGCCAAAGACGAAAAAAATACTGATGCCGCTATCATGATTGCGGACTGCCTTTATCACATGGATCTATTAGAGGCCGAAGAAAAAATGGCCAAAATCGATCAAGCCGGAACTGATTTAGTTAGTCAAAGAAGAATGATGGATGGCTATGACATTCAAAAGCTGAATGAGCTTCCGGATGGAACTTTGGCCAAATTCTATGCTAACCATATGATTTCGCAAAATTTGCAGCCTAACTTCTACAAAAACATCCCGGTGGTCAATGATTCTACCTATATCATGATGCGGATGCGGGAAACCCATGACTTGTGGCACATACTTACAGGGTTCAACACAACGGTGCCAGGGGAATTGGGTTTGCAGGCCTTTATGTTTGCCCAGTTACACACGCCTTTTGCTCCAATCGTGATTTGCGGTCGTAGTTTAGTTTCGGTATTTAAAAAGCCTGACGAAGTGGTTGAGGTTTTTGAAAATGTTTCTAAAGGTTGGCAAATGGGCCGCAAGGCCAAACCAATATTCGGTTTAGATTGGGAAAAAAACTGGGCGAAGCCAGTTAACCAATTAAGAGAAGAATACCAAATCGTTATTTAATAATTCGGAAATTGGCCAGCCACTTAAGCGCTGGTGGTCACGGCTTAAACTTCTGCTGCTCGCGCTTCAAACTTCCCGAAGCCCACGAACCTCAATCAAAATAATTATCACCAGCACGATCAGTTCGGCGGTAAAATA
>JAYSSX010000096.1:0-2112 GCA_043720315.1 Pseudobdellovibrionaceae bacterium
GGTAAAAGAAATTCAGAGAAGACACTTACGCGAGATCACTTTTACTGATCAAGACCTAAAGTTTAACTATAGCAATAATGGTGTTTTTGATATTACTACCTTTTTCGACATTAAGAAAAAGTTGTCAATTCAGGACGTTTCGGTTGCTGGTATTGAGGTTGATGCAAATTCCTCAAAGTCATTACATCACATAATCCTCGGCTATCAAAATCCTCGATTACGATCACTGATCCCTTGGGCAAAGTTTAAAAATACGAACCTGTTACCCGAAGGAGTGGAAGTTTCGGTAAATCCTCAGGAACCATTAAATTTGATGGTGCATCGATATTTCAAACTAACTCAACTAAGCGCTGATTCTTCCAAATTAAGTATCAAATTTTTTGTAAAAAATGGCAAAGGGAACACACATTACAAAATTGTTAATTATCCTAATCCCAATGAATTGAATATAGTTGGAAACTATACGGGACTTTTACGTTATCTATACGCTTCAACAAAACCCTATTACATTAAAATGATTGCTCCGCATATGCACGAACGTGGAGTCGAATTGATTGTTGAAAGGGTCTCTCATAAACCATTGGCCAAAAACTCATGTTTAGCAAAGTTCTATGGATTCATAGAGCAAGGCATGGGCAAATACCCTTTTGAAGTACCACAACTTATAAATCCCGATGAAAGAATTCAAATAACCTGTAAATATAAAAATACCGGAATTCCACTAAAAATGGGTTGGGGAGCTAAAGAAGAAATGTGTACTGTTTTTCTTTATATTACTGAAACGGATTTCAGCTAAAGGTTTAGGCTAAATCTTTACCAATTTTTAACTTACTTAAAGCCATCATCAATTTTCCAGAAGCTTCAGAGTCTTTACATTCAAAACGGTATTCGATGTGCGAAGTCGTTACAGTTCTTACGATTTTTAACAATTCACCAGTACCTAAGAAATGATTTAAAATAGGATCAACACCTTTGACATTGGTATCCAAAGAAATTCTAGAGACGAATTCCATAAAAGAACCTGGAAAATCATATCTAATAACGAAATGCGAATGATCAAAATTTTGCTCTAATAACTTAAAAGAGCCTTCTGATTTCATGAAGGGGGCGGTTACGATAGATGTTGCAAATAATGCTAAAATATTACGTCTTTTCATTAAGACAAATCATATCATCTGATTTACTATTTTCAAGCACTGATTATTTTTTAGGATCACCTTGTCTATGAAATAGAAAATTCTCACTTTGAAACACTTAACAAACTCGTCTTAAGGCCAGCTGAATCCCCTTTAAATGCACTACGCGTTAGCTGGGCGGCGTTTTAAGTACAAAAGAAACCTGTATATATTAAAAATTAAATCAAGTTAGAATGATTTTTGCGAAGAGGTGTCGAATTAAAAATGTAAATATTCTGCCCAGTGAATTTATGAAATGGTCAGAACTCATCTACTATTTCCTCCAGGAATACACAAAAACTTGCCCAGAGTCGCATCGAAAGAACTACCAAACAGAAAACTGGAGAGAAGAAGAATCCAGTTTTTTGAAATGTACTTTTCACAAGCACAGGTATGATTCTGGCTGCATTACTCTCACCTTAGATAATGAAAAGATTACTGCATTATCTGCTTGTTATAAATTCAATAATTCCATTGCCTACCTAAGTTCTCGCGCCTGCGTTTCACCAGGATATGAAAAATTTCATTTGATCAGTAGCTTCCACATACCGCTTCAACAGGAGTATTTCAAAAAATCGCTACCTTTTGGAATAATTTCTTTTAACGCGGATGCCTACTCACAACGGGTAATGAACTCTTTAAAAAATCGTAAAAAATGGTCGGAACAAAAAGCAATGCGACTGTCAGGCAAAGAATATTTTCCCTTTTCATTCTTATCGGATCGCACTTACATGATCCACGGCACGCCGCAATATGTTGCCCATTGCCAGTTCCAGGAGAGAACGTTTCACGATGAATTCCTATCGGAAAACTTCCTTTTGGAACCACACGCCAACTAGACAACACTTCCCTTTTCTTATACGCTTTTTAGGTGATTCATAAAACATTAGACGACGCATTTATTAACTCGGCATATCTTTCGGAACTTTGGGCTTCC
>JAYSSX010000097.1:0-2377 GCA_043720315.1 Pseudobdellovibrionaceae bacterium
CGGTCATGGATATTATGCAAACGAGAGTCTAATTTATTTAAATATAATTTGGAGCCATCGGGTAAAGTCACTACTTCTTTCGCGCCTTCACTGTAATCAACGTTGATTTCGTCCTGCGCCTGGTAGAAGCCTAACTCCTGTAATACAGTATCGTGGGATTTTACATAGCCGTAACTTTTGGTAGAACCATCATGATTGTTAAAAGTAATACATGGTGAAACCACATCAATAAACGCCGTTCCCTTATGTTTTAATCCCGCTTCAATCAGTGGCACTAACTGTTTGGCATCTCCTGAAAAAGATCTTGCTACGAAACTGCAGCCTAACTCTAATGCCAAAGTACAAAGGTCAATCGTTTCAAAAGGATTAAAACCACCACCTTTTTGTTTTGCCCCCCTGTCAGCCGTAGCCGAGAACTGACCCTTGGTTAAACCGTAAACACCGTTATTGGCAACGATATAACAAACGGGAAGATTACGTCTTAATAAGTGAACAAAGCCACCCATACCAATGCTGGCCGTATCGCCGTCACCACTGATTCCCAACATCGTTAAGTCTTGGTTGCAAATTTTTGCGCCTGTTGTAACTGGCGCCATTCTTCCATGCATTGAATTAAATGAAAAAGATTTTGAAATAAAATAGGCAGGTATTTTAGAAGAGCAACCAATACCCGACATTTTTGCCAAATCATATGGATGAATGTGACTATTGTAACAAGCTGTCATGATATGAGTCGAGATGGAATCATGGCCGCAACCTGTACATAAAGTCGAATTGCTTCCGGTATAGTCTTTTTTCGACATACCTTGTTTGTTAACCGCAGGTGCTTGTACTTCTGTACTCATAAAGTCCCCTTCGCAATAAGACCCATTTCTTTTCCATGAACGATCAGCGGTTCGAAAATACTTTCCGCTGTCATTGGAGTTCCATCGTAATGGCGAACCGAAACTAACTTCGTCGCAAGCTCTGGATATTCAGTCGTTAATACTTGATTCATTTGCCCATCACGATTCTGTTCAATCACGAAAATGCGATCATGATTTTTTATAAAATCTTTTACCGAGGCTGCAAACGGCACGGCTCGCAATCTAAGGTAATCCGTTTTTAATCCTTTACCTGCCAAAACTTCTCTTGCTTCCGCCATAGGACTATCGGTAGTTCCAAAGGCAATAATTCCAATTGAATTTTTTTTATCATCGATAACTGGTTCTGGCATAATCAAACTGGCCGTTTTCCACTTCCGATTTAAACGATCCAAAACTTCCTGATATTCGCTAGAATTTTCGGTATAAAATCCTTTAGAGTTATGTCCGCTTCCGCGAGTAAAATAGGCCGCATTCATAGCCTTTGTTCCTGGCAAAGTTCTCGGAGCAATAGCATCTCCATCCGTTTCGTTGTAGCGGTGATAAACGGTCATTTTAGCCAATTCTTTTTCAGTAAGAATTTTCCCACGGTCGTAAGGTTTACTTGGATAATCCCAGGATTCTTCGCGCCAAAGGTTCATTCCTAAATCCAAATCACTTAATACGAAAATCAATTGTTGAAGTCGCTCGGCCAAATCAAATGCCGTCTGTCCAAATTCAAAACATTCTTTTATCGTCGCAGGTAACAATAGTGGATGGCGAGTATCCCCATGTGAAAGATATAAATTGGACAAGATATCACCTTGGGCTGTTCGCGTAGGCATTCCTGTTGATGGCCCCACTCTTTGGACATCCCAGATGACACAAGGAACCTCCGCATAATAAGCATATCCTGCCGCTTCACTCATTAAACTAATCCCCGGGCCACTGGATGCTGTCATCGCCCGTGCTCCTGTCCAGCCGGCACCTAACGTCATACAAATCGCAGCTAATTCATCTTCAGCCTGTACGATTCCAAATTTTCTTTTTCCTTCAGAATCAATTCGCAGCTCTTCGGTATATTTGATAAAATTTTCGATCAAAGAAGAGGACGGAGTGATTGGGTACCAGGCAGCAAAAGTGCATCCGCCAAAAACCGATCCAATGGCAGATGCCGTATTTCCATCCATTAAAACATATTTTTTATCGTGGGTGATTGCTTTTGCCTCGAATGGGAATGCGATTTCTTTGAGATTTTCTTCAGCCCATTGCATGCCCAAGTCTAAACCCTTCAAATTCGGCGCAACCACAGTCTCTTTGGTGCCGAACTGATCACGCAAACAATCTAACAAAATCTTTTTATCCATTTTAAATAATTGGGCGACTACACCAACATAGATAATATTGATGAGCATTTTTTTAATTTTTACCTGGTCAGTCGACTGATCGACCAATTTTTTAAAAGGAACGCCGATGTAATGAATATCATCGCGTTTCACTTCCAAAAAGGCCGTACTGTTATCGGTATTGTAAAT
>JAYSSX010000098.1:0-2384 GCA_043720315.1 Pseudobdellovibrionaceae bacterium
GGGAATTAAAACAAAGAACGATTTTCTAAGATTTAAAACTCAAGTTAGCCGTAGTGAAATTGCTTGGACCAGCTCCATCAATTATTTGGAAAAATCTAAGCAAGAATTACAAAAGGTCATTGGAATAGGTTTGAATAACGATAGAGAGATCTCTTTTATTCCTTTCAAATTAGAAACTCTCAAGGTAGCTTCCTCATATAAAACCATACAGTGGCAAGATCATCCCCAATACAAATCTGCGGTTTTGCAAAAAAAAATCAACGAACTCAATAGCGATATCGTTGGTCGCAGAAATCTGCCGGAGTGGTTCTTGACTGCAGGAGTGAATTATCAAAGTTCTAACTTCGTGGGTAGCGGCTCCAGCTTTGCCGACAATGCGGTTCTCGGTTGGAATGCCCTACTAACAGTGAAGTACAGTTTTTTTGATTGGGGAATCCGATCGGGAGAACGTGACATCGCGATTGAAACTAGTAAAATCCAAAGTAATAATTTGGACTTAGATTTGCTGACTCTGAAAGCCACTTTAAACCTTTTGGAAAGTACGTTAACTCAGTCCCGAAAAACCTACAGTTTGTCGAAGGAACTATTATCTTTAGAAAAAGAAAATCTGGATTTTATCGGCCGCGAATACCGAAATGGGAAAGTAGCTTATTTGGATCTTATCAATGGGCTTAATAATCTTTCCGACGCTGAAATCAAATATTACTCTGCTACTTCTGATCTAATAATCGCCGAATACACCCTCTTATATCATCAAGGAAAACTATATGAAGAGCTTCTCAAATAAAAAAATTCTTTTAATTGCGATTGTCTTTTTTATATTAGGCTTCTTGTATTATGTGTGGAAACCAACGGCTATCCGTGGGCGCGAACGCAGTGACATCGGAGAAGTAACTAAACAAGATATCATCCAACGAGTAACCATTGCTGGAACAGTCATTCCTTTACGAAAAACAATCGTCACCGCTCCTTACAATGGCTATGTTAAAAAAATATTTGTGAAGATTGGTGATTCAGTTAAACCAGGAGATCCCTTAGTTACTATCGTTCAATCTTTGCAGTCGGGAGACGGGAGTTTTCCCTTGCGATCCCCACTGAATGGTCGAGTAGCTCAAATTGAAAAGTCCGAGGGTGAATTTGTCAAAGAGGGCGATAGTTCGGGATTCATTTTGCGAATTGATGATTCCAGCAAATTATCGGTCATCGCCTATGTGCCTGAAATTGATCGCGTAAAGTTAAAGAACAGTCAGGAAGCGGTTATCAGCGCTTCGGCGATCTTAGATAAAAAGTATAAAGGCATTATACGAGACCTTTCATTGGCCGCAAGGGAAAAGGATCAATGGAGCCGCTCCCAAGTTGTTGATTTCCCTGTTCGAATTGATATTACCGATATTGATGAAATCATTCGACCCGGAATGTCTGTCGTAATTGACGTCATTACCGCTAAAAAAGAAAAAGTACTGACTTTACGTCATGAATTCATCCGCAGAGAAAATGAAAAGTATTATGTTATACTCAGCTCGGGAAAAAGAAAAGATATCCAAGTTGGGATTCAAAATGAAGAAGGTTTTGAAATCACCGGTGGCCTTAATGAAGGTGATAAAATTAAACAGGTCGATTTTTCCGACCTAACTTCGATGGATTGATTTAATGAATGCTATCAAGGTAAATAACCTTTTTTACTCATATAACAATGAGGGGTTGCAAACTCCTATTCTGAAGGACCTTTCCCTCGAAATTAAAAAGGGTGAGTTAGTTGCCATTCAAGGACCCTCGGGATCAGGGAAATCGACCTTACTATATCTGCTGGGGCTTTTGTCAGCTCCTTCAAAGGGACAAATAGAAATTTTGGGCCGCGACATTGCCCAGCTGAATGAAGAAGAATTGGCACAAGTTAGAAATACTCACATTGGGTTCGTATTTCAACAGTTTCATCTACTTCCTAAAACCGGTGTAATCGACAATATTCTTTTACCTACTCAATATGGACTGGAAAAACAAAGCACTGAATCAAACTTTAAAAAAGCTGAAGCCTTAGCCAAGCTGATCGGATTGGATGGAAGATTCCACCATCACCCCAATCAACTATCCGGAGGACAACAACAACGAGTAGCTATCTGTCGTGCCCTACTGAAAGATCCTGAAATAATATTGGCCGATGAACCAACCGGAAATTTAGATTCTGATTCAGCGGAACAAATTTTAAAGTTACTGCAAAATTTAAATCGCGAATTTAAAAAAACAATTATTATTATTACTCATGACAGTTCGGTCGCGGAAAAATGCGACCGGATTATTCGCATCAAAGATGGCAGTATAATTGGTGCCGATCCAAGACCCGTATCTTCTGGAAAGTCCACAGCTGCAACCCCGGTTGTAAAATC
>JAYSSX010000099.1:0-3924 GCA_043720315.1 Pseudobdellovibrionaceae bacterium
GAATTTAATTTAAAGAGGCTCAATCGACAACCTTTTGGATTTCAGTTTAATTATTGCTTGCTGGTAATTCGCTAGTATTTAATTCAAGTTTATTAATTAGAACATCAAATTCAGATTGCGTATCGTCACCGTCAATACTAATCCAAACAGCCAATGCATCCAAAGGGGTTTTAAAACTATATTTATAATTAAATGGTCCTTTTATATCAACGAGCTTAAAAAAATCTTCGTGAATAAGATCTGAAGCAGGATGATGCCTTTGCTGGCCTAGCTGATCAACATTTTGTGTTACGTTAAAAAACTGTATATGGTCTAAACCTGTCCCTTCAGGAACCTGCGCATAAAGTTGCTTTACCCATTGGGGTGCAAAAAGCTTTTTCAATCCTGTTAGCTTTTTTTCCCCCGGCACAATGAAACCAATTCTTAAGGCATAGTCATCGAAACCTTTTCCACCTTGCTTTGATTTTTCTGAAAAAACGGGTAATCCTTTAAAATCACCGGCAATAGTAAATTCAGAAATTGTTACTTTAGCTTTAAAAGGATAAATAATTGGTCCAGCTGATCCTTTGACTTTTACGAGAAGTCCTTGCTTTGACGCGGAAACTATATTGGGTGGAATTTTACTAAACTTATCTATTTTCCAATCCGATAGGTTTTCCGTTGGAATTACAATCAAAGCCAACAATAAATTTTTTTCCAAAAATAAAAATAAATTTCTATAGTTCAAAAATAACCTCATTTTTCTAACCAATTCATCTTACCTTCAAAAATAGTTTTTCAAGGTAACAAAGGCACTTAATTTTTAGAAGATCAACCGTTGTGTCCAAAGCAGAAAATATTTGCGTAATCTATTAAAATACTTTATGACTAGGAATGCAGCAAAAATTAAGAACTATCTCTCCAGAATCAGGCTATATTCCCAATTTTCAAATTCTTTGGCACACGGAATACCTCATTTCGAATTCCTTTATCTTCCATTTGTTCTGTGTGACAATCAAATTAAGGGCAATGCCACAAAACAATTAATAGTAAAGCTTATTATCCCAAAGCCCCTCAGAAAAGTACTGTACATTGGCCTTCAAAGTTTCCGTCCACTTAACTTGGTCGGACATGGGCAGGCTCTCAATTTTCTGAGTCGGATAAGAAAATGAAAAAAAAGTTAAGTCCATCTTGTCGTTGGATTCAATGTAATACTGTCGATTAATCAAACCATATCTTCCATTTAAAAAATGGATACTATACGCGTCGGGTGCACTCTTTAATAAGGAACGCCCTAGATAATTGCGGTACTTAGGTTTTAAAGAAAGAAAATCATAAATCGTTTCTGGAATATCAATTTGTTGGGCAATTTGCGACTCCACTTGCAGCTTTAAATCACCGAATGCTTTTTTATTTTTTTCCTCCCCCCACATCGGGTAGTAAAAAATAATAGGAATTTGAAACATTCCCTTTCCATTCTTAAACAATTCATTCTGTGCCTGGAAAGTGTGATCAGCGGTAAACACAAACAAAGTATTTTTGAACCAAAGTTTATCTTTGTTTTTTTCAAAAAATGTTTTCAAAGCCTGATCTGTGTATCCCACTGTTTGATGTATAGGATGTGTACCAATTGGGAATTTGCCTTTAAATCCTGGTGGGATAGTAAACGGGTGATGCGAACTCAATGAAAAAATCGAATAAAAAAATGGGGCACCTGTCACCGCCTCCTCGTCAATCTTGTCACCCATAAAATCCAAAAACAAATGATCGGGAATTCCCCAAACCCCATCGAAGTCCTTAGAGTTAGGATACTCGTTCATCCCGTAATAACGTTCGAATCCACTTCTAGTTGCAAACTGATCAAAATACATCGTACCGTTCTTGCCTCCGTGAAAAAACGCAGTTTGATACCCATTTTCCTTTAGAATTTGTGCGGCCCCATAAAATTGGTTATTAACGAAGGATGAGCTGATAAAGGGTTCATTCATCCACGCAGGAATTCCTGTTAAAATACTAGAAATGCCTTCGATAGACCTTAAGGCGTTCGCGTATCCATTAACAAAAAACAAAGACTTATCTTGTAGCGAATCCAAAAACGGAGAGTAACTAACCCCGGTAATTCCAGCCTTCATGTGTTCTAAAGAAAAACTTTCCAAAATAAATACCAAAACATTTGGCGACTTTTCAATCCAAGGTCTTGGCAAGTCTTCAACATGCGCAGAATTCAGGTAGGAATTCATCAAATTTCTGTCGGTAAAATATTGTACTTTTTGGGGTCCTGATTGTTGAATGGAATGAATAAAAGTATAAGTTGAGTTTAATGCCAAATTATTCAGGCTGGGTTTGTTGAAAACTTGCGAATGACTAAATCCAATGGGCTTCAACTGCAGTCCGCCTCGCGCACCAATAACAAGAACTGTCAAAAAAATGAGATGTTTAAAAATCCCATTTCTGCTGGGTTTATATCGGGACTTAATCAGAATAACCAAGGTGAAAATCAAGCCGTACAACGCTAATTTCCAGTTTGTAGATAACAAGGCCGACGCCTTACCATTCATTTCGGCAATGTTAAAAATCGCATCATAGGTAAATCTTCGAGCCGTAAAGTTCATGAATTCAATATCGAAGAAGTTCATGATCAAAAACAGAAGCTGTGCCCACAAATGCAGGATATAGGCAAATCGCCGTAAGGCCGACGAGGGAACGCAGGAAACCAGGAATAAGGGAATGGCCACCAGGGAGACAGCGGCGATGTCAAAACGCAACCCTATTAAAAATGCCGACATAATTTCTTGGAATGAATCCGCCTTATATTGGTCATAATTCCATAGGAAGGCGGCAAAACGATTAAGAGAGTAATAAATCAAAAACTGAAGATAGGATGCAAACAAAGCCATGCCCTACACTAACGAAAAGAATTGTCATAATAAAGAGGTTTTGCTACAAGTAATCCTAATTTCGACCATATTGTGAGTAAGTAATGACTATTGAAGAATTGAAGCAAAAACTAGAATCTACGTTTCCCAATGAAATTGTGGAAGTCGTTGATTTAACCGGCACCGAAGATCATTACGAAGTTTACGTCGAATCTGTTAAGTTTGCGGATTTATCACGCATCGAACAGCATCAAAAAGTGATGTCTGTTTTCGGGCCAGAATTAAAAACCGGCGAACTTCATGCGTTATCAATAAAAACTAAGGTAAAAAAATAGGCCTCAGGCGTAAAGCCTTGGCTAGACATAGGGAGAATATATGGCTGACACAAAAGAAAAAATTGAAAAATTACTGGCTGAAAATAAAGTAGTTTTATTTATGAAGGGCAGCCCCGAGTTTCCTTTGTGCGGTTTTTCTGCAAGAGCAACGGCTATTTTGTCTGACCTAGATGTCGACTTTCAACACGTTAATGTTTTGGATGATCAAGAAATTCGCGAAGGCATCAAAGCCTACGGTAATTGGCCAACTATTCCCCAACTTTATATTAACAAAAAATTAGTGGGTGGCAGCGATATCATGATGGAAATGTACGAAGCCGGCGAACTGCAAGAGCTTTTAAAGTAATTTTCCGCCAACCCATTGCAAGTTTCGCAATAAATAGGTAACTTATTCCTATGCGAATCAACTTAGCCTACTGGGATCGCCTTATTAGATTTATATTTGGAATATTGCTAACAGCATGGGCCGTCGCTGGTGGTCCGTGGTGGGCCTATACTGGTGTATACTTGATTGCGTCTTCTGCCTGGGGAGTATGCCTCTTTTATACTTTCTTAAAAGTCCGAACAGCCAAATGGACGGAGCGACCTTGGGCTCCACCAGAGCTGTAGATTATGTCAGAACGAAAACAACTTTCCGAAGTTTTGGACGACCTCAAAAGAGAATACATCCTTACTTTCCCTAAAAAACTGGAAAAAATTGAGAAGTTAACGGCCGTAGAAAACTGGAAAGAGTT
>JAYSSX010000100.1:0-4272 GCA_043720315.1 Pseudobdellovibrionaceae bacterium
AAGATCGCTGTAATAAAGATCTTCAAAAGTTTTATCTTTCCCATTGATTCGAAAAATGTACTTTCCATCTTGCTCATGAACATCGACAACGATACTTTCTTTAGAATATTTAAAAATGATTCGAGCATAATCTACTCCCGCATTTTTAAATCCATTCACTTCAACCTTTGGCATTTTAAATTTTGGATTTTGCAATGCCAATTCAGTCAATCGGCTTTTTACTTTGTCGTGCAGGTGTAAGTTACTTGAACGGACCCAATCTAAAAGATTTGCAGATTCGTTTATCTTGCTTTCTTTAAATGCGGTGGTGACCCCTTGAGTGGTCGTTGGTACACCAGCTGCAAAACTATTTGAAAGTGCAAATATAGATGTAATCAGGAAAACCATAGGTTTTCTATTTTTCATTTTAGGCTCCTCACCATGCGAACGTATCTTCCTTTAATCATAGAGCCTTTTTAAAAAAAACGACATCCCATCTAGACCAAAGACAGTGGTATTTTGAAAATGTTAATCTAAAGTCTGGTTGAAATTTTTTTCTCTCGCAGAAATTGGGCGTTCGTTGGATTTTGTGCCATACTGAATACATGAAAAATAGATTAATTTTCCTAGCCGTTGTATTTTTGTTTTCTACAAGCTGCAGCAAGGTCGCCTTTCACGCGGATAAGGTCTCCACGTCACCAACTCCCAATCCATCTCCGGGACCTCAAAGTACTTTAACTCCGACCCCGGGCGGATCAGGCACCCCCACTCCAGGAATGACTCCGACCCCGACAGCAACGGGCACAAAAACGCCGACTCCTGCTCCTACCTATTCTATGACCCCAACGCCCACAGGGACCAAGACGCCAACTCCAACTTCAACAATGACACCGACGCCAACTGCTTTACCTACGGCAACACCGATTTTAAAATCAAAAACAGTTACTGTAACTCCGGCAATGAACAGCGTAGATATTTTATTGGTGATTGATGACTCATCTTCCATGGCGCAAGACAATACTCACCTGGCGGCACGATTGGCTGGATTTGCTTTGGCACTTCAAGCTGCAAATTTGGATTGGCAAATGTGTGTCACCACTACTGATTATGATTACTACATGGGAGATCCGATTTCCTGGTCAATAACTGGTCAAACTATCCTGAAGAGGACGTCTGGAAACCTATCCCAGATTTTTCAACAAACAATTTATGATATAGGTTCAGGATACGGAAACGACGAACAAGGTATACGTTCTTCAGTAAGATCCGTTCTTACCAACGGTCAACATCATTGCTTCCGACCGGAAGCAGCGCTTTCGGTAATTGTGATTTCTGATGAGGATGAACGAAGTGTCGGCGGTGTCTACAACCTTTCCTCGGCGCAATATCAGGCGATGACCTCGGATAATTATGCTCAGACATTAGTGAACACCGTGAAATCAAGTTTCAACGTAGGAAGTTTTGTTAAGAAATTCGCGTTTAATCCCATTGTGGTTTTGGATGCGCAATGTGAAGCTGCACAGGACGCTCAAGGAACGTCAAGTTTTATAGGAGCACAATACATTCTGGCAGCAAACCTGACCCATTCAACGCCTTCTAGCATTTGTGCCAGCGACTTCTCCCAAAACTTAAATGTATTTGCCAATGAAATTAAGAACTCGGTTTCTAGTGTGACTTTAGACTGTCAGCCGACAGCGACTCCTACCATTCAAGGGTTGCCTGGGGGTGTAAACGTTCAATACAATGGAACGCAGGTTGTCTTCACACCGGCATTGGGTGAAGGCGTTACAATTACAATTTCTTACAAATGTGCTCCTTAAGGATGAAAATGATGAAAATAAAAAATAAAAAACTATTCTTTTCTTCGGTCGCCGCTTTAATGTTTTCCATCGGAGTATTGTTTATCGCTTTGAAAATCAATGAAGGCGGCATTCAAAAAGTAACAAATGAAAGCGCTAGCGAACGAGCAAAAACCCGCGCAGAAATCGTAGCCCATAAATTAATCAAAGACGGCTTTAAAGTGAAAAAATTTGTTGAGTCGATACCCAACCGTGGATTGGCTTCCGAAAGTGAAGTTGTTGCCATTGAAGAAGTCGCCGATAGTGGACAAGTGGCACGTGACCCTTGGGGTTTTCCTTTTTCTTACAAAAAGTTTAACGACGGTGTGATTATTTGGTCAATGGGGCCAAACCACGTTTTAGATACAAAAGAAGCCATGTTAAAAGTGGCGTCTGCGGCAAGCGACGATATCGTACTTTTTATAAAATAATCTGACTAAGAATCTGATCAACAGATTCTCTCTCTTTAAATACATTTGAGACAAGCTCTGAAGCAAATAGTTTTACTTCTAATCTGCTTTTTGCAAGTTTATGTACAGAAAACAAATAAATGATAAAAAAGATCAGACCAAACCAACTTAAAAAAATTAAAAAAGTTCCAAAAATAAAAAAAGAACGCATCGCTTGTCTGTAGTCTACTTTTCTCAGAGCTTTTAAGGATTCACCAGGCATTACAGGAATAATATTGCTTTTTTCAAGCGACCAATATTTATCGGCCAGAAAAAGATTGTTCTGCAAAATAAAAATCTTTCCCGAACGAAAATTTCGATGTGTCCAATACATATAGATGTTTACACATATAAAAACGACGATAGCACCAACGAACCCGGCAATTGCAATTTCAGGCATAAATTTTAAACAAGGCCTTTCATCATTCCGTACCAATACATTTTAGGTAAAAAATATTTTTTAAACAACCACATAGATCGGCGAGGAATGGTTTGGTCAAAAGGAAACGATGGCATCAGTTTACCGTCGTATCCAAATTCCGCTAGCATCACTTTGCCAATTTCAGTAACCAATGGACATGAGGCATAACCATCATAGTGTCCCTGTAATTCGCGGCCATAAATAACCGCCAGCAGATTTTCTACAACAACAGGAGCCTGCTTTCGAATAGCAGCACCAGTTTTAGAATTAGGGACTCCGGTCACATCACCAATACCAAAGATATAAGGGTACTTTATATGTTGTAAACTATGCTTATTGACCGCTAACCAACCTTTTTGATCGCCGTCAGTAAACGCTAATCCCGACTCAGCGACATAAGCGTGCGCTGACATCGAAGGTACCACGTGCAGTAAATCATATTTCAAGGTCTCGCGATTCACTTTCCCCGCGGCATCAGTGACGTCAAAAAAAGCTTCTTTTTTATCAGCGTTAACGCCAATAAGTTTATGCATAAACTTTGGTTCAATATCTTTCTCTCTGGCCACTTTCTCCAAGGCATCTGAAAATGAGGGAATCCCAAACATGGCTTTACCAGCAGTTGCATAATTAATTTTGCAGTCCTTACGAACGCCATTGATACGAAAAATATTTTCTGCCAAATACATTATTTTTTGCGGGGCGCCCGCACATTTAATAGGAACTGGTGGCATTACAAAAATAGCTTTTCCACCCTTAAACTCGTTAATCATTTTATAAGCGGCATCAACTTGGCCATATTCATAAATGCTGCATAAACCATTTTTACCTAAATTTAAACCCAATCCTTCAATTTGGTCCCAATTCAATTTTAAACCTGTGGCAACGACCAAAAATTCAAACTGGATCGCTTCACCATTTTTTAACGTTACGGTTTTTTCTTTGGGATTCACCGACTGCACAGCTTGCTTGATCCAATCTACACCCTCGGGAATAAGATCAGCTTCATTTTTTTCGGTCTCTTCTTTGGTCGCTTGTCCACCGCCCACCAATGTCCACAGAGGCTGATAGTAATGTTTATCCGAAGGCTCCACAATAGCCATCTCACCGTCATCAATATTTTTTCGAAGTCTCGCTGCTATGGAAATACCACCGGTACCACCACCCATAATTAAAACTTTATAATTATTTTTCATAAATACCTCGATTACCTATTAAATTTAAATTTCGAATTTGCAAAATAAAATAGTAACATCCCAAACAACATCGAGAGAACAAAAATGAACGGAGTTTTTTGCAAGCTGGCCAGGGAGGTAAACGCTGGTCCGGGGCAAAAGCCTCCCAGCCCCCAACCAACTCCAAATAAAGTCGCTCCGGAAATCAACGCTGGCGTGAGCTCTTTAGATTCTGGAAGGTGCCATTTCAAATCCCAAATGGGATGTTTTCTTTTCGTAATTAACTTAAAGCTAACTAAATGCACTGAAATCGCCCCTATCATAACAAACATCAACGAGGGGTCCCAATTGCCAAGTACATCCAGGAAACCAAATACTTTTTGAGGTTGGGTCATTCCAGAGATTCCTAAACC